>PULL01000146.1 GCA_003550945.1 Thioalkalivibrio sp.
ACCCGGGATCAGTCCTCCCCGGTGTGCGGCACCGGGCCATAGGGAGAACTGCGCACGCGGTCGTGCTCGTGCATCCGGTAGTGCACGAAGCGGGCGATGTCGCGGAAGTGCATGAAGGGGTTGCCTTCGACCTGTTCCTCCAATGTCGAGGTGGGTTTTTCCGCGTAGTTGTGCCCGGGATGAATGCAGGTATGGCGGGGCAGGCCGGTGCGCAGATCCTTGAGCGTGTGGAACATCTGTTCCGGGTCGCCACCCGCCAGATCGCAACGCCCGCAGCCGAACACGAACAGCGTGTCGCCGGTGATCAGGTCGTCGCCGGCAGGCAGGTGGAAGCAGGCCGAGCCCGGGGTGTGGCCAGGGGTGTGCAGAAACCGGATTTCGGTGTCACCCAGCAGGAGTCGGTCGCCGCCGTGGTGCAGCTGCGGGCGGGTCAGGGTGCGGCCCCAGAATTCGGCCTCGGGCTTCAGCAGGTGGACTCGCGCACTCGGGGCGTGCTCGAGCACCCGCTCGATTCCATTGATGTGATCGTGGTGGCTGTGAGTCAGCAGCAGGTCGGTGACATTCAGCCCTTGTGCCTCGGCGACACCGACAATCTCCTCGGGCTCCCATGCCGGGTCAACCACGGCGGTGCGGCGGCTCGATACGTCCTCGATCAGGTAGATGAAGTTTTCCATCGGCCCGAGCTCGAGCGCGTGGATGCGGTAGGGCAGGGTTGGGTTCGATTCAGCCATGGGGGCGTCGGGCGCAGCTGCGCGGGGATGATCCGGGCTTCGAGGGTCGCGTAAACGGGACGCGGTTTCAAGGCAACACGCTTTTCAACGTGGGTGCCGAAACGATCAGGGCCCGCCGGACAGCAATCCGACGGGCCCTCGACTGCAATGTTGTTGCAGTGTTTAGCTGAAGGCCTGTCCCGGCGCAACACCCATCTTCTTCAGGATGATCGCCAGCGGACAGAAGCCCGTGAACGCGGACTGCAGCAGGTTGATCCCGACGAAAGCGGTCAGCAGGAGCCAGGCCGGGCTAACCAGCCAGGCGAGCAGCGCGCTGAGCAGGACGACGACACCGGCGCCGGCAAGTACGAGTTGGTCGATGCGCATTTTGGTTTCTCCGTAGAATATAAGGTGTGCCTAATCTACGCTGGGCGGATGGTGCAGCGCAAGCGAAACCTGACGCGTTGCGCGGATGGCTCATCGCGTCTCGATCGGGGTGTAGTCCCTGGCCTGGTGGCCCGTGTAGAGCTGCCTTGGCCGGCCGATCCGCGACTCCGGGTCCTGCATCATCTCGCTCCAGTGGGAGATCCAGCCCACGGTACGGGCCAGAGCGAAGATCACCGTGAACATGTTCAGCGGAATCCCCATGGCGCGCAGAATGATCCCCGAATAGAAGTCAACGTTCGGATAGAGCTTCCGCTCAATGAAGTAGTCGTCCTCGGTTGCGATCTGCTCGAGCTTCATGGCCACGTCGAACAGCGGCTGGTTGCTGCCGCCGCCGATCTCGGACAGGAGCTTGTGGGCCGTTTCGCGGATGATTTTCGCGCGAGGGTCGTAGTTCTTGTACACGCGGTGTCCGAACCCCATCAGGCGGAAGGGATCGTCCTTGTCCTTTGCGCGGGCCACGAAATCCTCGACCTTCTTGCCGCTGTGCACGATATCCTCGAGCATCATGACGACCTTTTCGTTCGCGCCGCCGTGCAGCGGGCCCCAGAGCGAGGCGATGCCTGCCGAGACTGCGGCGAAGGGATTGGCCTCGGAACTCCCCGACAACCGCACGGTGGAGGTGGACGCGTTCTGCTCGTGGTCGGCATGCAGGATCAGGATCAGGTCCAGCGCGCGGACGAAGATGGGGTCGGGCTCGTAGGCGCCGGTGGGTATCCCGAACATCATGGCCAGGAAGTTGCCGGTGTAGGAGAGCTTCTTCTTCGGGTACATGAACGGCTGGCCGTTTGCGTACTTGTAGGACCAGGCGGCAATGGTCGGCATCTTGGAAATCAGGCGATGCGCAGCGATCTTGCGGTGCTCGGGGTTGTTCACGTCGCTGGAGTCGGGATAGAACGCGGACAGCGCGCCGACCACCCCGACCATGATCGCCATCGGGTGGGCATCGTGACGGAACCCGTCATAGAAACGGCGCACCGCCTCGTGGAGCATCGAGTGGTTCTTCATGATGTTCGAGAAGTCGGCGAGCTCGTCCGCGGAGGGCAGCTCACCGTTCAACAGCAGGTAGCACACCTCGAGGTAGGTGCTCTGTTCAGCCAGTTGTTCGATCGGATAGCCGCGGTAGAGGAGGGTGCCTTTGTCGCCGTCGATGAACGTGAGCGCACTGCTGCAGCTGGCGGTCGACATGAAGCCGGGGTCGTAGGTGAAGTAGCCCAGTTCCTTGTACAGGGTTCGGATGTCGATGCAGTCGGGTCCGTGGCTACCCTGGTGCAGGGGCAGTTCGATGGACTTGCCGGTGGCGTTGTCCGTAAGCGTTATGGTTTTGGCAGTCATAGGGCTCCTTGCGCCTCCAGTGTTGGGAGGTCCAATGGCGTTACCGTGTGTGGCGAGTGTAATCCGGTTTTGCGTGCACTGCACAATAGCACGTCAGAGGTCCAGTCCCAGGAACCCGGCCACTTCCCGGCTGGACAGCACGTGGCAATAGATCATGTTGATGACCTCGAGCTCGTGCCGGTGCAGGTCCAGCGTGCCGGCTGCGCAGCAATCCTCCACCACCACCACATTGAAGCTCTCATCGGCCAGGCTGCGCACGGTGGAGGAGACGCACTGGTCGGTGTAGATGCCGGCCACCACCACGTTCCGGATCCCCATGTTGTGCAGGACAAGGCGCAGGTTGGTTCCGGTGAGGGCGCTGTCCGTCGTCTTGGTCACCACGATCTCGCCCGGTCGCGGCGCGACCTCCGGGGCGATCTGCGCGGCCTTGGAGTCCAGCGGCATCAGCAGGTTGTTCCACCCGGGCTTCTTCTGGCTGAGGGAGCGGTCGCGTCCGTCCTCGAGCAGGCAGGCGATGCGCACATGCAGCACATCCATACCCTTGCCCCGGAATGCGTCCTGCAGTGCACGAAGATGGGGCAGCACCGTCTCACGCATCCGCTTCTGGAAAGGTTCCCAGAGCACCCGCTGGGCGGGGTCTTCGGGGAGGTCCAGCCCGTAGTCCTGCACGTCGATGCACAACAGCACGGTTTCTGCCGGGTCGAGGTCGAGGTCCTCGGGCTCTGGGGCGTTCGCGTAGTAGAACGAGCGGTAATCGGTTTTCCAGTTCATCGCTTCTCCCGGGCGCCCGTTCCCCGCAGACCCGGCATGTCATCCGAGCCGCGGAGTCGATGGCGGCGCTTTCGCTGCCGAAGGGACCTGGTCTGTACCGACATCGCGCCAATCTGACAAAGCAGGAAGCGTGCCCGTCAGACGGGTCGATGGCGGCCCTTCAGGAGCGGTTGGTGTGCGGCCGCCGAGCCGCCCGTGGCGGGAAGGCGGCCGGAAGGGGGCACGGCCAGAGGTCAAATTGCATGGGCTGGTCGATCCACGGAAGATGATACGTGTTGACAAGCGGTCGGGTACAGTCGCGTCTGCATGCTGTGCGAGACGGGGTTCCCGGGCGCTCGACCGGTTCACCAGGGAGCGACAGCGAGAGCACGTGCGTTACATCATTCGACACTGGCGCGGCGAACTCAGCCTGCCAATTGCCTTCTGGGTCAACTTCGTCGCGCTGAACCTGCTGCTGCTGCTTCTGCGGCCGGTCGTGGAGCAGGCACTCGTATCGCTGTCGTTCGACGACGACCCGCGACTGATGGCTCGGGTTGCGTTGCTGCACGTCGGCTTTGTCTACGGTCTGGTCTACCCGTGGCAGATCGTCGGTGTGTGGCGCTCCGCTGGTCGATGGCTTGCCGAGCGGGAACGGCGCGTTTGGCCGCTGGCCAGCCGCGCCGTGCTCGTGCTGAGCCTGGTTGGCACGGTCGTGACGGTCGCGGGCGGTGCGCCGGTGTATCGCGACATCGTCACCATTGCGCTTGGACCCGATCGTTACGCGGATTACACGGTGGAGCGGGTGGGTGATGGCTCGCTGGTGCGTTTCCAGGGCTACCTCGGCTATCGAGCGTCCCGGGACTTGCGGCGGGTACTCGCGTCCGGGCCCGAGGTCCACGGCGTGATACTCGACAGCCCGGGTGGGTGGATCGCCTCCGGGCGCAGTCTCGGTGGCGTGATCGCGGAGCGCGGTCTGAACACCTACTCTTTCGAGGGCTGTCACTCCGCCTGCGCGACGGCCTTCATCTCGGGGCGCGAGCGCTTCCTCGCGGACGAAGCCCGGCTTGGGTTTCACCAGTACGCGGTCCCGTTCGGGGGCCTGGAACCCTATTCCAACATGTGGGTGGAGCAGCAACGGGATCTGCACCACTTTCGCAACCAGGGCGTCAGCCCGTCGTTTCTGGCGCGGCTATTCCAGGCCGAGCACGGTGAGGCCTGGTACCCCAGCCAGCGCGAACTGCTCGCGGCGCAGGTGATTTCGGGTGTCGTCCGCTCCGAAGAGGTACTGTTTGGCATCACTCCGTACAACGGCGGAGGGGGCGCACCATGAATGTCAGCGCCTCGATCACGGCTCCGGCGTCAACTCCACGCGCAGGGGATTGGTCTCGCTCTCCCATACGCCAACGTTGACTGTGCGGCCATCGGCATCCTGCACCAGGTAACTGCGATGCCCGTGGTGCCGCAGCGCGCCGACAATGTTGTGGAGCCCCGTGGCATCGCCGGTGCTGATCAGGGCCGTACGCGTCCCCGGCAAGGTCCACATGCGCGCATGTCCGCTGTCGGTGAACTCCAGCGCTGCGCGGGTTACATCGACCCGGTCCAGCCAGCGCGCCACATCGACCGTACTGCCCATCACCAGCAGGGGCGCCTGCGGATCGAAATCTTCGGCCCGTTCGGGGGTAAAGCCCAGCACGGCTCGGGCGAAAGGTTCGAGGCCCTCCTGCAGCGCGATCAGACGGGTTTCGGGGTCGAGGCTCACGGTGCGCAGGATCGGTGGTGGGTCCGGGAGTCGACGCAATACCTCGTAGTGCGGGTCCGCGCTGACGACGATGGGTTGGTCTTCGACGAGAAAACGGAAATCGGAGCGCCGGTCTTGCAATGCGACCATGTGGCGCTCGGTTCCTTGCGTTGTCTCGATTTCGATCGGCACCCGGAGGGGCCAGGGGGCTTCGTGCTGTGCCTGCTCCAGAACGCCACTGACCGCCCAGCGCCCTTCCTCGGATTGCGTGGAAATCGAGTGCAGCGCCAGTTCGGGTAGGCCGGCACGCTCCAGCCACGGGGTGAAGAACCCGTCCAGTTCTTCACCGGAGGCATCGCTGAAGGCCTGGACGATGTCTTCCCAGCCTGCGACGGTGAACATGTGGCGCTCGTTCAGAAGCTGCGCGCCGGTGCTGAACGCCTCGCCTCCGATCCGCTCCTCGAGCATGCGAAACATCATCGCCCCGCGGTTATAGCCGACGATGCGATTGGCGCCCTGGTTGCCGCTGCGAAAGGTCACCATTGGGCGATCCAGTGCCTCGGGCAGCCAGGTGAGATCCAGCAGCCAGCGGTGCCGGGTATTCGCAGCGTCTCCGCGGAGTGCGTCGAGGTAGTAATCGGCCATGTAGGTGGTCAGGGCCTCAGACCAGTTTCCAGTGTCGTAGTCGATGCGGACGCCGGTGCCCCACCAGCTGTGCATGAGTTCGTGCGCGAGTGACGTGCGGGGGATGAAGGGCAGAGGAATCACGCGTTCGCCGAGCACGGTGAAGCCGGGAAATGCGTAGCCAACGGGCATCGGCGAGGCCGCAATGGTGAAACTTCGGTAGGGATAGGGTCCCGCGCGCTCGCTGAACAGCCGCAGGTACTCGGCGGAGTGCTCCAGATAGTCCTCGGCGTGTGCCTCATCGAGGTGCGAAGGAAAGAGCGTGCGGATGCGGACGCCGTCCACCAGCCGCTCGCGTTCCTCCCAGGGACCGGTGGTGACAACGATACTGTCGGTGCCCGGGTGCTCGTATACGGCGGTGTAGCCGAACTCGTCGAGCTCGGGGGAAGCGGCAAGCGAGCCGGTGGCGACGAATCGCTGGCCTTGTGGTGTTCGGCCTTCCAGACGCAGCGCGAATGCGTCCTGTTCGAACCGGGGGTACCACCACGGCCCCTCGGGCAGGAAGCCGCCGTCGGCTGTGAGGAACAGGCGGCTGCGCTGCGGGTCGCCTTCAGGCATTGCGCCGCCCCAGCGCACTGAGATTTCGCCGGCCGCGGCAGCGGGTACGTCAAGGCGGTAGCGGCCGGTTCCGACCGGAATGGCCTCCAGGGGCTTTTCGCCGGCCGTGATCGCCTCCAGCTCAAATGCGTCCATCAGCTCGAACGTGTGGGATCCGGCGGGTAACGGCAGTTGCAACTCACCCTGCAAGGTCCCGGCAGCGGGATCCAGCTCAAGGTTCATCTGCCAGAGCGGATCGGCCGCGGCGGGCGCCGACAGCAGCAGGGACAGCGCGAGGCCGACGGGGACCCAGGCCTGAGGGGAAGGGATCCGGAACATCGGCTCAGTCTTCCGCAGGCTGGAAACGCGCCAACAGCTCGATTTCCTCGCCGTCACGGAGCACCGTGAGCGGCATCACGTTGCCCGGCTGCTGGCGTCGCACAATCGCCTGAAGGTCGGTGAGTATCCGTGTCTCCAGGCCCGAGGCGCTGGTCACGACGTCGCCGACCTGAAGGCCGGCCTTCTCGGCAACCGAATCTTCCATCACGAACTGGATCCGAACGCCTTCGGTGTCGTCCTCGATGCGCACGCCCAGCAGCAGTGGGCGGGGCAGTTCGTAGCGATCTCCGCTGGCGATCGCAAATACGGCATCCGCGACTCCGGGTTTCGGTCCCGTGCATTCCGCGTCGACTTCCCAGGGCAGCAGCACACGCGCGTTCGTCACGCCCAAATCCTGAAGCTGGTGTGGCACGCCGTGCCCGTATTCCAGGTGCCCGGATCCCATCAGGCCGACCGCAAAACGGCCTTCGTCCACCGCCTGGGCAAGCCCGGCAGCCATCGCGCGGTCCCACACCAACTGCGCGGCGACAAAGCGGTCGAGGTCGCCACCATCTTCGGCCCCGGTTGGGTGGGCGGCGAGGACCTCCCCAAGATAGTCGCGGTAGCTGTCGGTAGCGGGGGCTGGGGGTGTGATGTGGTGGCGGTCAGCGGGTGGCACCGCGTCCCAGCCCTCTTCCCGGAGCCGTGCAATCAGGGGGCGATCGAGGTTGAGTGCGAGCAGGGGAATGCGGTTCATCCGCGCAAAATGCAGGATGGGCAGGTAAAGCCGGGCATCGAATCCCCAGGCCCGGGCCCATTCGCTTTTCTCAAGAAAGGTGCTTTCATCCAAGTCACCGGCCACCCAGGCATCGAGAGCGGGTTGAGCCGGGCGCGGTAGCATCTCAAGCCCGATCACCATGTCCGGGCGCCGCGCGTGGAGCGCCGCCAGGGTGTGCAGTTGCCAGCGGTGATGCTCCATCCGGTCGTGCGTTTCGCCGAGCAGAACCACATCCGCTTCGGCGAGATCCTGGTAAAGATCGATCGGGGACAGC
>PULL01000278.1 GCA_003550945.1 Thioalkalivibrio sp.
GCTTCGCCAAGACCGGTTCGGGTGGGTTCAAGCGGGCGCAGTCGCACCGCCGCCACATCCTGACCAAGAAATCCACCAAGCGTAAGCGTCACCTTCGTGGTGCGGCGATGATCCACGACAGTGATGTCGCGGCCGTTCGCCAGATGCTGCCGCATAGCTGATCGGGGAGAACGAAAATGCCACGAGTCAAGCGCGGCGTAACCGCTCACGCACGTCACAAGAAAGTTCTCGACCAGGCCAAGGGCTACTACGGTGCCCGCCGCAAGGTCTATCGGGTTGCGAAACAGGCGGTCACCAAGGCCGGCCAGTACGCCTATCGTGACCGCCGGCAGAAGAAGCGCCAGTTCCGGGCGCTCTGGATCGTCCGCATCAATGCGGCGGCCCGCCAGTTCGACCTGTCCTACAGTCGCCTGATCGACGGGCTGAACAAGGCCGGGGTCGAAATCGATCGCAAGGTGCTCGCCGACCTCGCGGTACACGATATCTCGGCTTTCGGGAAGGTGGCCGAAAAGGCGAAGACAGCGCTGGCGGCATAACCGGGATTTCATCCTGGTGCCCGCCCCGGCGAGCCGGACAGGCGCCAACCGCTTTCTTGTCCGTGCCCCGTTGGGGCGCAGCAGAAGCGTAAAGGCCAGATCGCATTGAGGCGATTGCGCCGGCGAGGACGAGAGGGAGGGGTTGTGTGACCCCTCCCTTTTTTGTTGCAGCAGACAGTCTTTTGGGTCGCCCAGGCAGGCGATCCCCGGGAGAGATCCGACGTGGAACAAGTGGACAAGCTCGCGGCGCAGGCGGTCGAGGAGATCCGGGAGGCCGCTGGCCTGGCCGATCTCGATCAGTTGCGCGTGCGCTATCTGGGAAAGAAGGGCGCGCTCACCGCGCTGCTGAAGGAACTGGGTCGCCTGCCGCCGGAAGAGCGGCCGAAGGCGGGGCAGCAGGTCAACGACGCAAAGCAGCGCCTTTCGGTGCTGATCGAACAGCGGCAGACGGAACTGGCCGAGGCCGAGGTGGCCCGGAAGCTGCGCGAAGAGCGCGTGGATGTAAGCCTGCCGGGCCGACGCCCGATGATTGGCGGCCTGCATCCGGTCACCCAGACGATCGACCGCATTCAGGCCTTCTTCGCCGGGATGGGCTATTCGATCGCCGAGGGGCCCGAGGTGGAGGACGACTTCCACAATTTCGAGGCGCTGAACATCCCCGAGGAACACCCGGCGCGGGCGATGCACGATACCTTCTACTTTGACGCCCACCGCGTGCTGCGCACCCATACCTCCCCGGTGCAGATCCGCACGATGGAGCGGCAGAAGCCGCCGCTTCGGATCATTGCTCCGGGGCGGGTGTACCGTTGCGATTCCGACCTGACCCACAGCCCGATGTTTCACCAGGTCGAGGGGCTGTACGTGGACTCGGGTGTGACCTTTGCGGATCTCCGGGGCGTGCTGAGCACCTTCCTGCAGGCCTTTTTCGAACGCGAGGATCTGAAAACGCGCTTCCGTCCTTCGTATTTCCCCTTCACCGAGCCTTCTGCGGAAGTGGACATCCAGTGTGTGCATTGCGGCGGGGATGGCTGCCGGGTATGCAAGCACACCGGCTGGCTGGAGGTGATGGGGTGCGGCATGGTGCACCCCAACGTATTCGCGCACGTGGGTATCGATTCCGAGCGCTTCACCGGATTTGCCTTTGGTCTGGGCGTCGAGCGGATGGCGATGCTGCGTTTTGGTGTCAATGACTTACGGCTGTTTTTTGAGAATGATGTTCGCTTTCTCGAACAGTTTTCCCGGGCGGGGTGACGGCAATGCGGATCAGCATGGAGTGGTTGCGCGAATGGGTGCCGGTTGAGGAGTCGGCGCAGGAGTTTGGCCATCGCCTGACCATGGCGGGGTTGGAGCTCGACGCGATCGAGGATGCGGCGCCGGCGTTCAGCGGCGTGCGCGTTGGCAAAGTGCTTGCGGTCGCACCGCACCCGGACGCGGATCGACTGCGGGTCTGCCAGGTGGATGCGGGCACCGGCGAGACGTTGAGCATCGTCTGTGGAGCGTCGAACGTGTTCGAGGGCATGCGGGCCCCGGTGGCCTGTGTCGGAGCCGTGCTGCCGGGTGATTTCCGGATCAAGCGCTCGAAGCTTCGCGGCGTGGAATCCCGGGGGATGCTGTGCTCCGCGGTGGAACTGGGCCTGGCCGAGTCGTCCGACGGACTGATGGATCTGCCCGCGGACGCGCCGGTCGGTGCCGATTTCCGTGAGTGGCTGGGCCTGGACGACCGGATCCTCGAGGTTGACCTGACCCCGAACCGCGCGGATTGCCTGGGCATGCTGGGGATTGCGCGCGAAGCCGGTGTGCTGCTCGGGCAGCCGGTGCAGGGTCCGGCGATCGAATCTGTGACTCCTGCCGTGGATGATGCGATCGAAGTCCGGGTTGCGGATGAGGATGCCTGCCCGGTGTACGCGGCCCGAATGATCAGTGGCCTGGACCCGAACGCGCGCACACCGCTGTGGATGCGCGAACGCCTGCGGCGCTGTGGGTTGCGTCCGCTGCACCCCGTGGTGGACGTGACCAACTACGTGATGCTGGAACTGGGCCAGCCGATGCACGCGTTTGCCGCCGATGCGGTCGGGCCGGTGATCACGGTCCGTTTCGGCGAGACTGGCGATCGCCTGCAACTGCTGAACGGGAACGAGATCGAGCCCGGGCCGCAGGATCTGCTGATCGTGGGGCAGGATGGCCCGGTGGCGCTGGCCGGGATCATGGGCGGGGAGCACAGTGCGGTTACGGCGTCGACGACCCGCATCGTGCTGGAGAGCGCCCATTTCAGTCCGCGCGCGCTGGCCGGCCGGGCTCGGGTGCACGGGTTGCACACGGATGCCTCGCACCGCTTCGAACGGGGGGTCGACCCGACCATCCCGATCTACGCGATGGAGCGTGCGACAGCGCTGATTCTGCAGATCGCCGGGGGTAGCCCCGGCCCGGTGGTACACGCGGGAAAGATCCCGACGGCCCACGCGGATGACCTGATCCGGCTGCGCAGGGACAGGATCACGCATGTGCTCGGGTTGGCCCTTGGGCCCACCGAAGTGGAACGCGTTCTCGCCGGGTTGGGTTGCCTGGTCGACGCGGTCGATGACGGCTGGCAGGTGCGGCCGTTACGCGCCCGTTTCGACCTGACCCGGGAGGAGGACCTGATCGAGGAGTTGGCCCGCATCCACGGGTACGAGCGGTTACCGCAGACACTCCCGCCCGCGACAGCTCCCGTGGCCTCTGCGGAACAGGAAACGATCGACCGTCGCAAGCGCGAGCTCGCGGACATGGGATTCCACGAGGTGATCAGCTTCAGTTTCGTGGCGCCGGATTGGGCCGAGGCTTTCTACCCAGAGGTGCAGGGTCTGGCGCTGGCGAATCCGATCTCGTCCGAACTCGCAGTGATGCGCCCCGGGTTGTGGCCGGGGCTGGTACGAACCGCCGCGCACAATCTGGCGCGCCAGCGCAGCGATCTGCGCCTGTTCGAACACGGGCTTCGTTTTGTGCCCGACGCCTCGGGATTGCGCCAGGAGGCGCGGCTGGGGGGGCTGCTCTGCGGCCGCGCAGAGCCCGAGCACTGGCAGGCCTCGCGCCGCTTGGTGGATTTTTTTGACGCGAAGGGAGTCGTGGAGTCCTTGTTGGCGAACGCCGAGGGTTCGGTCCGGTTCCTGCCAACGGCCCACCCGGCACTGCATGACGGCCAGTCCGCGCGGGTGCTGCTGGATGGTCATGGGGTCGGGTGGCTGGGCGCGCTGCACCCGTCGCTGCGCGAACGCTTCGACGTCCCCGAACTGTTCCTGTTCGAACTGGATGCCGTCGTGCTGTCGCATGCGCACGTGCCGAGTTTCAGTAGTTTGTCGGCATTTCCTGCGATTCGACGTGACCTTGCTCTGGTGATGGATCAGGACGTGGCGGCGGGAGAAGTGCTTGCCGCGGTTGCGGAGCTTGACCTTCCCGTGCTGCAGGAAACCCGCCTGTTCGACGTCTACCGCGGCAAAGGTTTAGGCGAAAACGAGAAAAGTGTCGCTTTGGGCTTGATTTTAAGGGCTTTTGATCGCACTCTTGACGAAAGCGATGTGAATTCCGTGACGAAGGCGGTCGTGGAACTACTTGAAGCCCGATTTGGCGCGAAACGGAGATAACGAGCATGGCAGCTGTGACGAAGGCCGAGCTGGCGACCGCATTGCACGAGGAATTGGGGCTGAACAAGCGCGAGGCGAAGGAGCTGGTGGAGCTCTTCTTCGAGGAAATGCGCGTGGCCCTGGAACGGGGGGACAGCGTCAAGCTGTCGGGATTCGGCAACTTCGTGTTGCGGGACAAGAGCGAACGGCCTGGGCGCAACCCGAAGACGGGTGAAGAGATTCCCGTCTCGGCGCGCCGCGTGGTGACTTTCCGGCCGGGTCAGAAGCTCAGGGAAAGGGTGGAGGCGTATGCTGGAGGCGAGTGAACGTCAGGAACTGCCGGCAATCCCCGGCAAGCGTTATTTCACCATCGGCGAGGTCGCCGAACTCTGCCAGGTAAAGCCGCACGTGCTGCGCTACTGGGAGCAGGAATTTCCGATGCTCTCCCCGGTGAAGCGGCGCGGCAACCGGCGCTACTACCAGCGCCACGACGTGCTGCTGATCCGCCAGATCCGCGCGCTGCTGTACGAGCAGGGTTACACCATCCACGGCGCCCGCCAGAAGCTTAGCGGCGAGGAAGCCAAGGGCGACATGAGTCAGACCCAGCAACTGGTGCAGGACACCATCGCGGAACTCGAGGGAATCCTCCGCATCCTCCGTAGCTGACCCGAACCGCCGGCAAGCCGGGTCCGCTTCCCCGAAGTGCCCGGATCGGCTAGAATCACGGCCCTCGGGGCGTAGCGCAGCCTGGTAGCGCACCTGCATGGGGTGCAGGTGGTCGGAGGTTCAAATCCTCTCGCCCCGACCAAACAAAACAAGCAGTTAGAAAAGCCGCCGAAAGGCGGCTTTTTCGTGAAGGCACAGGATGGTCACGAATCTCGCCCATCAAAAACCCGGGCGCATGGCCCAGGCTTTCGATGAGCGGCCAACGCTTTGGGTCAGTCGCCGGTTTCAGCCTCGGCGCACTCCTCGACGCCCATCGTCGGCACGGGGGGACGGATCGGCTCACCAAACCCGTTGAGCGCCGGCGCCGAGGGCGGTGTTCCCATGCCGAAGAGGCGAACTGCCGTCCCGCGAGAGAAGATGAAGCGCAGGGACGCCGTGGACATGGTCACCCGCCTGCCTGGACCAACGTTCCAGGTGAGCCCCCGACTCCCAATAGGGGGGGTTACCTAGGCATCCTCACGCCTTTGTTTCGTCAGGGGCACGCCCTAGTCTTCGGGTTGAAACATGCGCGCGAACGGAAACCGTTGGCGGCAGATCACCACCCACGACCCGAGGAGGGCCAGATGAACTACTGGAAGACATTGGCAGTGAGTGCGTTTTTCGTTCCTGCTATGGCGGTCGCGCAGCAGGCGGAAGAATTAGGCGTGGAGCAAGTGGAGTTCATTACATCCCTGGAAATTGAACAGGTGCTGGTCGGCAATCTGATCGGCAGTTCAGTGCACGGCCAGGTCACAGGCGTGCATGAGGAAGAAGTCGGGGCTCCCGCTCAGCCCGCTGTGGCCGATGGGGAAGAGGTCGTTGGTACGGTCGACGATGTGATCATCGGCATGGATGGCGAGGTCGTCGGCATCGTTGTCGGTGTAGGTGGATTTCTGGGCATCGGTGAACGGGATGTGGGCTTGAGTTGGGAGGCAATCGAGATCCAGCGTGACCCCGAAAACCCGGATGCGTACATCGTCAGGACCGGCCTGGACCGGCAGTTGCTCGAAGACGCTCCGGAACTCGAACACGACCGCGACGGCATCTTCTAGGCGCGATTAGGGAAACAACTGGGGATCGCTCCAGTTGGCGCTGCTGTCAGCCCGGAACGCGATTTCGAGGTCGAACACGATTCTCCGGACATCGGGCGCAAGGTGATGCTGCTCAGTTCCCGCCGGCTCCGATAGGAAGGGGCCGAGCGGATCCCGCTGGCCAGCGAGGACGTCACCGAGCGCCCGTTTTTTCACGGAGAGGCTCCGGTACAGATGCCCCTGTCAACTCTGCTCTGGTCATCGGCGATGGCGAGGCGCCGGGATCGCAGCTAGAAAATGCGGTCAGCGCCGTGCGCGAACTCCGGCGCAGGCTGCAGCGGCCGCCCGCTCGCGTTGGTCCTGACGATCGTGGTATCCGGATTCTTGGGGTCACTTGGAATCTCGATCCTTTCCCAGCCCGAGGCCAGTTCCCGTTCGCCGAAAGCTGCGGTCACCTCATCGTCGGGACCGATAAGCTCTGTTCCACCAGCCATCGCCGGAAGGAGTAAAGCACTCACTGCCAAGGTCTTCCAGTAGTTCATTTGGACCTCCCCAGGTTGCGGATTCTGGCGTTCCTGTTTTAGCTGGAAGACTAGGGGGTCCCTCTGACGAAACAAAGGCGTGCCAACGCCTAGGTAAGCCTCCCTATCGAGGCCACGGCTGCGCGTCTCACGGTGCAATGCGGGTGGAACGGCATGCTGGCAGTGCTCAGACGGCCTGCCTGCCCACTGCCCCTGCCGAGTGGTGGAATCAGGAGGACTCGGGATCGACTTCCCTGGGCGGCCAGAGTGCGTCGGCTGGCGCGCCGTGGACGGCGAGCCGAGGACCGAACCCGACAGCGCCACAAACAGGACCAGCGCCGCCGGTTGTAGGCGTGTGATCGCGCGTTGTACGGGCAATGCAGTCTCCCTGATCGTTGATGACAGCGCTGCCACCAACCGAATGGTCGCCTTTTTGCCATGCCGTGGATACTAGTGGGCCATGCGGAACGTTCGGTACCAGATCGCTTCGCCAGAAGTGCCGGCGCTGCGTTGGGCAAGTTTGAAATAGGTTGGCTATTCCGGCACTTGCCCGCCTTGCTCCGGCGCTTCTGGCTGTGCTCCATAGGCACCGAACGTTCCACATGGCCCACTAGGATTCCGCAACCGCAATGCAACTTTCCTGGCAGGGGGCTGGGTCTCAACCATACAACGCAAGCGAACCGAGGGACGTGATGCAGCTTTCGGCGGACATTCTGGCCTTCGAGGGACGGCCGGGAACCTCGCGGAGCAGGGCGCTTTCGTCGGGCTGCCTGGCCGCCGCCCTTGCCCTGTCCAGCCTGCCGCATGCGGCACCCGCGGTAGCCGACAATCAGCGCGATTTCGTATCGGCTTACGCGGGCGTGAACTCTCAGGAACGGGTGCTCGACTTCTTTCGGGACATGTCGCCCACCTTTCAAAGCTCGTATATCTTCGCGCTCGCAGGAACCTGGTCCTGGGCACGAACCAAGCGTGCGCGCTGGGAGCTCGAGGGTCAGATCGTGCGTCACAGCGGACTTCAGCAGCATTGGGAGATCAATCTGGTACCGACCGTTCGCTGGATGAACACCCCCTGGGACCACGTGGTCGACACCCGCTTCGCGATCGACTGGGGCTTGTCCTGGGCCA
>PULL01000131.1 GCA_003550945.1 Thioalkalivibrio sp.
ATCATCCAGCTGCTCGACCCGCCCTTCGACCAGTCAGGCCTAGAGCCCGGCTACATCAAGGGCTACATCCCCGGCGTGCGCGAGAACGGCGGCCAATACACCCATGCCGCGATCTGGACCACGATGGCGTTTGCGATGATGGGCGACACGGAACGCGCGTGGGAATTCTTTGCCATGCTCAATCCCGTACACCACGGCAGCACACCTGCGGCGATCGAACGATACAAGGTCGAGCCCTACGTGATGTGCGCGGACATCTACGCGGTGTCGCCGCACACCGGCCGCGGTGGATGGACCTGGTACACTGGGGCCGCGGGCTGGATGTACCGGCTGACGGTGGAAACTCTGCTGGGCCTGCAGCTGGAAGTGGACCATCTGCGCATTGTGCCTTGCGTCCCGGCGCATTGGGATGCGTACAAGATTCACTACCGCTATCGCGAGACCGTCTACCACATCACCGTCAGGCGGGTCGGTGAGCAAACGGGACAGGTGATCCGTGTGACGGTCGACGGTGCGGTGATGGATGGAACCGGCGTGGGCGGACCGGTTGTCAACGGGACAGCGCGGCCGCAAGGTCTGATCCCTTTGGTGGACGACCGCCAGGAGCACGAAGTCGATGTGGATCTGAGCTGAAGCCGTCTGCCATGAATCGACCCGAAGTTCCGCATCACCACCCCGTCGTCCCTAACTTCACGGATTCGGTTGCTGGCGCAGCGCCGCTTCCAGTTTCTTCGTCTCGGTGATATCGACCAGGGTGATCACCACCCCGTCGATCACATTGTCCAGCCTGCGATACGGCATGATGCGCACCGAGAACCAGCGGCCATCATCGGCCAGGATTTGCTTCTCCGAAAACGCGAGGGTGCGCAGGGTCTT
Organism: Thioalkalivibrio sp.; assembly: GCA_003550945.1. Lineage (GTDB taxonomy): Bacteria > Pseudomonadota > Gammaproteobacteria > Ectothiorhodospirales > Ectothiorhodospiraceae > Thioalkalivibrio. The sequence goes on from PULL01000131.1 coordinate 877, forward strand.
GCGCGCATCGTCAAGCAGGTCGGGGTAGCGCAGTCTCGTGGTCAGCTCGCTGAGCGGCCGGCCGATGTCTCTCTCCCGCAGGTTGATGATCGTCGCTGCCCGATCGGTATAGCGTCGGACATTGAGGTTCTGGTCCAGAAACAGGATCGCGATCTCGATGCTGTTGAGCACATTCTGCATGTCGCTCTGGGCCAGCGCCAGATCGTCCAGCTTGGTGTGCAGCTCAGCATTGATGGTCTGCAGTTCCTCGTTCATGGACTGCATTTCTTCCTTCGACGTCATCAGTTCCTCGTTCGTGGACTGCAGTTCCTCATTGGTGGACTGCAGTTCCTCGTTGGCTGACTGCAATTCCTCCCTCGATGCCCGCGCCTCCTCGCGCAAGGACTCCACTTCATCCCGGTATTGCTGCAACTCGGCCGCTTGCCGTACTGCCCCCGCGCCTTTCGGCTTGCGCCGGCGCCCGCCAGTCGGGGCAAGCGCGAGATCGCGAAACACAATCATCGTCATGCCCCGCAGGGCGGCGGGTTCATGGAACGCCTGCACCGTGACATCCACGAGTTGCACACCGGCTGGCGTCGCCACTTCCACGTGGTGCAAGTGCAGCGGTTCGCTTCTGGTCGCAGCGTGTTTCAGCGCGCCAACCAAGGGTCCGCGTAACCCCTCACGCGCCATCGCGAAGATATTCCAGCTGGCCTTTCCGGCCGCAGGCTCCAGGTACTTCCCCGTATGCCCGCTGATGTAGACGATATCCCCGTCGCCATTCAGTACGACCGCCGCCGGCGCATACACCTGCAGCAATACGTGGTCGGCCGCCGTTTGCAGGCTGTCGGCGAGTGGGGGGCGATCGTTGGGTGGGGACACGCGGTGCTCCTTGCTTTTACTGGACAGCGGAGGAAACGAGTTCAACAGGAAGTTGGCGCCGATTGGGATCTGATCCTGGCGCCGATAGAGCCGCTGCCTGGACTCGATGGGGGCGAACAGGGAATGGAATGGGCCCACCGTCTCGGCTCCCCCCAGCAACAGCAGGCCTCCGCGACGCAGGCTGTAGTGAAGCAGCGGCAACAGTTTGCGCTGCAACTGGGGTCCGAAGTAGATTAGAAGGTTACGGCAGGCGATCAGGTCGAGCTTGGTGAAGGGGGGGTCCAGCACCACATCATGCTGCGCAAACAGCACCATGCCACGGATTCCTGGATTGACCTGATAGTGGCTTTCGTGGGCGCTGAAGAAACGGGTCAGCCGGTCCGGAGACACCTGGGCGCTGATCGCACGGGGGTAGATGCCTCGGCGTGCCGAGGCGATGGCGTCCGGACTCAGGTCCGACGCGAAAATCTGCAGGGTGAATTCATGCGGCTGCGGCAGCCGCTCCACCACCTCGCTGAAGATCATAGCCAGGGAATAAGCCTCTTCTCCTGTCGAGCAGCCAATCACCCAGGCACGCAGACTGGGCTCCGTTGTTCGCCGCCTCAGCAGTTCCGGCAGGGCCGTTTGCGCCAGATGCTCCCAGACCGCGGGATCACGAAAGAAGCTGGTCACGCCGATCAGCAACTCCTTGAACAGCAGGTCGACTTCCTGCACGTTGCGTTCCAGAAGATCCGCGTAGAGCGCCAGTGAAGGGATACCGTAAATGACCATGCGCCGCTCCACCCGCCGATGCAGCGTGCTCGGCTTGTACAGGGAGAAGTCATGGCCAGTGCGTTGGCGCAGCAAACGGAGGACCTGCTGCAGGGGCATTGTTCTGGCTGTGGACGTCGCCTGATCGTCCCGACGCGGGATGTCCGGATCCCCTACCCGGGCCACGTAAGCCCGGATGCGCGCGGGCAACTCCGCGGGCGGCGCGACGATGTCGGCACACCCCGCGGCAATGGCGCTCTTGGGCATGGAATCAAACTGCGCTGACTCGGGGTCCTGAACCACGGTCAGGCCGCCCACCGCCTTGATGGCCTGCAAGCCGAGCGTGCCGTCCGACCCCATACCGGAAAGCAGGACCGCGATGGCTCGCTCTCCCTGTTCGCTGGCCAGGGAAGAGAACAGAACATTGACCGGCAGCCGCTGGCCCCGCGGCTCTGCGGGTCTGGCAAGCCTCAGGGCGCCATCAAGCACGCGCAGTTCGGTGTTCGGTGGGATCACGTAAACACAGTCCGGCTCGATCCGCGTGTCCTGTTCGGCTTCGCGCACCGGCATGGCAGTCACGCGCTGCAGCAACTCGGGCAGCAGCGCCTTCTGCGTCGGATCCAGATGCTGTACTACAACATAGGCCAGGCCACTGTTTTGCGGCGTCTGTCCCAGGAATTGTTCCAATGCCACCAAACCACCGGCGGAGGCACCGATACCCACGATGCGTGTCGTCGCCGCCGAGTCGTGGGCAGGTTTAGCCCTCATTCCTCACCACCCCCCAGAGACCGTGGTCAGACTCCAGGGGATCGGTAAGCCGGCGAAGCGATCATCAGAACGGTGTCGCCGCTCGCAGAGAGCGCTGCAGCGAGATGGAACGGGCGCAAACCGCCGCCACCGCCCGCGCACCGGACCTCGCAGGACGCGTGCCCACGTCCGGCGGCCAGCTCCTTCAGCAGATCGGCTACCGTTGGCCGGCTCTCCGGCGCCAGAAAACTGGTAACGGTGTGGCCGACGAGGCTGTCTCGTGCGACCCCAAGCAATTCGGCCCCAGCCAGATTGGCTTCGGTGACCCGTCCATCGAGACCCAAAGTGAAATATCCGGTAGGCGCGAAATCAAACAGAGTCTTGTATCGGTCCCTTTCCTGGACAAGCTCCTGCTCGTTGGCCTCCAGTTGTCCATACTGCAGGTCCAACTCCACCTGATGCGTCTGCAGCTCATGCAGCAACTTGAGCGCCTCGCCGGCACTGTCCGGTGTGCTGGCCAACCTGTGTAGGAGCTCCAGCGCGTCCGCACTAAGCGTCCAGCCGCGGGTAGGCGGAGCTGAGCCTTGCCTGAGCCGTTCCTCAGCATCGGCACGCAGCCGCTCATGCCCTCTGGGCTGGTGAGTAGAGTTGGGCATACAGCCTCCGACGAGGTGGACGACGAGTGGCGTTCGCCTGATCTGCACGGCAAAGGACCCGGCTGACGTTGCCCTGCCCCGATGCTGGATTACGCAGGCCGTAAACCAAATAGTACCGGAGACGTTCCGTGGACGTGAGGCAACCCGGAGGGCCCTGTGATGGTCCGACTCAGATGGAATCCTTGATGTCTTCCTTCAGGTCGCCATACCCCGCCTGGATCTTCCCGCCGGCCTTCTGAATCCTTCCCTTCTGTTCCAGCTCCTTGTTGCCGACGGCCTTGCCGGTCACCTGCTTTACTTTGCCCTTCGCCTCTTCAACGCGGCCTTTGACCTGGTCCTTGTTCATGCTGTTCTCCTGATAACGTATGACGATAAAGGAATCACGTTCGGCATATCCGATCCGCCTGTCAGTCACGGGCGTCCCGGCCCGCATCCTGGATGCTCTCACCGGCCTTTTCGAGCGACTCTCCTACCTTGTCGGCGGCGTCGTCGATGCTTTCGCCGGCCTTCTCGGCCGGACCCTTCTCGCAGCCAGAAAGTGCGACAAGTAGCAGACCCGAAACCAGGCCGGTGCCCATCACTGTTCGGAATTTCGTCATTGTTTCCCTCCTGGTTACCGTTGTTTCCGAACGTGGAAACAACCCTGTTCCTGGAATCAAGGCTACGGTCACCTCATCCCCATGTCTGTCTGTTACCCCACATAAGCCGGCGGCAGGACAAGAGCCCCATCCGCTCTGCTTTTGGTTCGACAAGAGCTCACCACGAACAGAGTCACCCACTTGCCGTTCGTCCTGAGCTCGTCGAAGGAAACCTGTCGAAGGAAGCCTGCGCCCTGACTTCCCGGCCACCCTTCCAGGCCCCCCCGCGCGCCACCGCCATGCATGGGTGGCACCAGGCCTCTCTGTGCGGCACCGTACCGACGCAGCGCCCAGCCGCGCGTATTGTCATAAGTGAACCATCAGGGTTGGGCAGTCCCATCGCTTGACCCATCCACACAGAGGAGAGAATTCCATGAATCAGATCATCTACATCGTTGGCGCCATCGTTATCGTCCTGTTCATCCTTGGGTTCCTCGGGCTTCGGTAAGGCCGGGGATTGTTTCGGCTCAGCCCAGCGCTGTCTCGCTGCCACGCAGGAGACTGGTCATGAAATCGATAAATGCAGTTGGCTCAATCGTGGCCATCCTGGCTGCCTTGACGCTGGGTGCCGGTGCAACCGGTAACGACCCCACCGATGGGCTGACCCGGGCGCCCGCCACCGAATGCGTGAGCCCGGCCGCTTTTCCGGGGGACTTTCGCGTGGAGCACGCGATCTGGCAGCGCCCCAGATTGGTCGCACCAGGGCACGTCCCTCGGGATTCGAAAATCTGGATCTGAAATCGCGCCTGAAGGTGCAGCTACACGCGTCGCGTCGCCCAGCCCCGTGCGGAGCATTGGTTGGAACAACGGGACAACTTGAAGCGCACCGACAAAACCACACCGCAGCCGGCTGTCGCACAGGCCGCCGTTACTCGTCCGGTGGGTTCTCCAGGTGCGTACGCACGTGGTCGCGAACCCGACTCGGGTCGGGCATGCCCGCAACCACGAATTCGGGATCGTCGCCAGTGGTGAAAATCTCGATGCGCCCGACCCGGAAGATGCGGTCGAAGAAGTTCTGGTACACCCGCACTGCCCGGATCTGGCCGACATTCAGCTCGACATGACGCTTGCTCAGAAGCCCTCGCTCCAGGTGGACTTTGTCGCCGGTGATGCGTAGCCGCGTGGCCCGCGTCTGCACGAACCAGTAGAGCAGGATCACGAAACCGAAGCCTGTGGCCGCCAGCAGCATCGCCGGCGGGAAACCGCCCATCTCGGCGATTTCCTCTCGGTACATCAGCAGGGCCAGTACCGGCGCGAGGATCAGTATCCAGATGCCGATGTAGCCCAACGGCTGGTTGCGGAACATCGCCGGGTGGTCATCGTAGGCAGGCAGCTGTTCGTTGGTCATGGCGATCTCCTCGTAGATGTCAGAGTTCCCCGGGATGGCAGGACAGGGGGCGGATCAGCGTGGGAAGCGCAGCACCGGCTTTTCCGGGCGTGAGACTCGGTACATGCCAGCACGCGGTGAGGGCGAATCGCGGCGCGATAGCGCCCTCACCAAGGCTCCGGATACCTCGCTTTACCTGCGCAGAGCCAAAGGCGCATTGCAAACGCCCTGTGCGGAGTGGCGCGTCCAGTCCACACTCTCTCTACTTGACCCGCATATCGTTCTTGACCGCGGTCACGCCCTCAACCCCGCGCGCGATTTCCACTGCCCGGTCGATGTTGGCCTGAGAGCTCACGAACCCGCTCAGCTGCACGCGGCCTTTGAAAGTTTCGACATTGACCTCGAAGCCGCTGAGGGTGGGGTCATTGAACAGGGCTGTCTTCACCTTGGTCGTGATCACGGTGTCGTCGATGTACTCACCGAAACTCTCCTGTTGGGCCGTTCCGGCGCAACCGATCATGAGCAGGGCCAGCAGGATGGCCAGGAAGAAAGCGGGAAAATGACTGAACTGTCTCATTTCTTATTCTCCAGATGGGTAAGGACCAGGTTCGCATCGACCGGGTCTGTGTGGACAAGGGTGACCGTTGCTTCCCGGGGCCAGCGATGCCCATTCCGTGACTGGCCTCGGTGGTGACGCCGTGAGGTGGTCCGTTGCATGTTCGTCGTCAGGAAAGAAGTTGGTCAGCTCTAGATCCGGCCGGCCAACAGCAGTACGAGCAGGACGATCAGCACGATCCCGATGACTCCGCTAGGGGCGTAACCCCAACCCCGACTATGGGGCCAGGCAGGGATCACGCCGATTAGCAGAAGGATCAGGACGATGAGCAGGATGGTTCCCAGTGTCATGGCGGTTCTCCCAGAGTGATCGGTGGCAGTGGGCGAGCCTTCGCACAGCTCCCCATCGAAAAGTCTCCCGCAGGGTGAGATGCGCCGTCTGTACGATGTCGCACATAACGTGGAGCTCCACTGTGGAACGGGAAAGCTGCGCTGGAAAAACACCAACGATCTGCTACCCAGCTAAGTGCCCTAGCGTACCGACGCCGACCCGACGGTTCGCCATTCTGAGCATGCGGCCAACTCATGGAAGGTCGTTGCGCCATACAGGATCACCACGCCCGGCATCGCTGGGCAACGCGTGATCCCCGTCGCATCCGGGTGCCTCGGCTTGTGCCATGCGGCGAATCGAAGCACGCCACAGTCCTTTTGAAGATGGAGATAGGCTATGAACACGAAATTGCGCAAACTGATGATCGCTGCGGGCGTCGCGCTCGCATTGGGTGCCACGAGCGGCGCCCTCGCGGAAGGTCCGATGGCCGGCAGTGCGAACGATGCCCGGCTGGAGACCCGGATCTCGACGACCTACGCCCTGAATCCGCATCTGCAAGCCGGCGACATCACGGTGTCGGTGCACGACGGCAAGGCCACGTTGACGGGAACCGTACCGGAAGACATCAATAGGGAATTGGCGGGGCAGTTCGCGCGCAACGTGGAGGGGGTCACGGAAGTGGACAACCAACTCGTGATCGACGCCGACTTCGTCCCTGCGGAGGGGGATGAGGCCCGCAGCTTTGGCGAGCGCATGACCGATGCCTCGA
>PULL01000211.1 GCA_003550945.1 Thioalkalivibrio sp.
TAACGTACTGAAAATCCGCAAGAAGCCCAAGTCGCTGTTTTCGACCAAGAAAAAGATCAAGCCGGTCGACATCGCGTACTTCCTGCGCCAGATGACCACAATGCTGAGTTCCGGCGTGCCGCTCGTGCAAGCCTTCGATATCGTCGGCAGGGGACACGAAAATCCGGCGATGTCGGAACTGATCATGGATCTGAAGATCCGGGTCGAGGGCGGCGAGACCTTTGCGGCGGCCCTGGCTAATCACCCGAAATACTTCGATGACCTGGTGATCAACCTGGTCGAAGCGGGCGAGCAGTCGGGAACACTGGAGACGCTGCTCGACAAGATCGCCACCTACAAGGAAAAGACCGAGAGCCTGAAGGCGAAGATCAAGAAAGCGATGTTCTACCCGGCGGCGGTGATCGTCGTCGCCATCGTGGTCACCGCGATCCTGCTGATCTTCGTGGTGCCGCAGTTCGAAGCCCTGTTCGTGGGCTTCGGCGCGGATCTTCCCGCGTTCACGCGCATGGTGGTAAACCTCTCGAACTTTGCGCAGAGCTGGTGGTGGCTGATCCTGGGTATTGCCGTGGCGGGTGTTTACGTGTTCCGGCAGATCCACCTGCGCTCGCCCGCTTTCCGGCGCCGCATCGACATCCTGGTGCTGAAGATCCCGGCAGTCGGCCCGATCCTGCGCAAGGCCGCAATCGCGCGCTTTGCCCGCACCCTGTCGACGATGTTCGCGGCCGGCGTGCCGCTGGTGGACGCATTGCGCTCGGTCGCAGGCGCAACCGGCAACGCCCTCTACGGCGAGGCCACCGAGCGCATGCGCGAGGAAACGGCCGCCGGCGCGCAGCTGCAGTGGTCGATGCGCAACGTCGGCATCTTCCCGAACATGGTCGTGCAGATGGTCGCGATCGGCGAAGAATCCGGCTCGCTCGACTCGATGCTCAGCAAGGTCGCCGATTTCTACGAGGAGGAGGTCGACAACGCGGTCGACAGCCTCTCCAGCCTGCTCGAGCCGCTGATCATGGTCGTGCTCGGTGTGCTGATCGGCGGCCTCGTGATCGCGATGTACCTGCCCATCTTCATGCTCGGCCAGGTCATCTAGTGACTGCACCTGCACGCGCGCCGGAGACACGGGCTCCGGCGCCACGGTAATGGCTGCCTGGGTGGAGGCCCTCGCGGTCTGGGCCGTGCCGATCGCCGCGCTTTTCGGCCTGATGATCGGCAGCTTCCTGAACGTGGTGATTCACCGCCTGCCGCTGATGATGCAGCGCGCATGGGAGCAGGAAGCGCGCGCGATCCTCGAGCAGCCGGAAGCCGAGACGGAACCGGCACGCTTCGACCTCTGGTGGCCTCGGTCGCGCTGCCCGCAATGCGGCCGCGAGATACGCGCCCACGAAAACATTCCAGTGCTGAGCTACCTGCTGCTGCGCGGGCGCTGCCCCGGCTGCAAGACCCGGATCTCCTGGCAATACCCGCTGGTGGAACTGCTTACCGCGGCTCTGTTCGCGTTCAGCATCCTGCATTTCGGTCCAACCGCCGCGGGGCTGGCCGCGCTGCTGTTCACCGGCATGCTGATCGCAGCCGCAGGGATCGACGCCCGCACCACCCTGCTGCCCGACCAATTGACGCTGTCGCTGCTCTGGTTCGGACTTGCGCTGAACGTATTCGGGGTCTTCACCGACCTGCAATCGGCGGTCATCGGCGCGATCGCGGGTTACCTGACCCTTTGGCTGGTCTACCACGCTTTCCGGCTGATCACCGGCAAGGAAGGCATGGGCTACGGGGACTTCAAGTTGCTCGCCGCCCTCGGAGCCTGGTTGGGCTGGCAGGCGCTGCCACTGATCCTGCTGCTCGCGTCGCTGGTCGGCGCGGTCGTCGGCATCACCCTGATCCTGCTGCGTGGTCGCGACCGGAACATCCCGATCCCGTTCGGGCCCTACCTGGCCGCCGCAGGCTGGATCGCGTTGATCTGGGGCGACGCACTGCTGGCCGTCTACCTGAGGTGACGATGCTCAGGGTCGGGCTCACCGGGGGCGTCGCCAGCGGCAAAAGCACCATATCCCGGATCTTCGAATCACTGGACGTTCCGGTGATCGATACCGATGCGATCGCGCGCGAGATCGTCGCACCGGGCTCACCACTGCTGGCCGAGGTGTTCCGCATCTTCGGCGACGACCTCCGCCTGCCCGACGGCAGCCTGGATCGGGCGGCGCTGCGCCGGCGCGTGTTCGACGACCCGGGCCTGCGCCGCCGGCTGGAAGCGATCACGCATCCGGCCATCGACGCCTTGGTGCAGCAGCGGCTTGCGGCGCTCCCGGAAGCCACGCCGTACGCGCTGCTGGTGGTCCCGCTGCTGGTGGAAGCGGGCTGGCAGGATCGGGTCGACCGGGTACTGCTGGTGGATTGCCCGGAAACGCTGCAGGTGCGACGGCTCGTCGAACGGGACGGGATCGATGCGGCAGCAGCCTGGCGCATGGTCCACAGCCAAACCTCGCGCGAGGCGCGTCGTCGCGCTGCGGATGACGTGATCGACAATGACGGGGATCTCGATCTGGCGGGACTCGAAGACGCGGTGCGGAGGCTGGACAAACGCTACCGCCATGGCGATGGCTGAAGCGGCAGCAGGCCGGCAACCCGCGCGGGTCCTCCCGCCGGAACCACCCGCGCCGCGCCGCGACCCGGGTGGAAATACACCGAGCACATGTCCGATACTGGGCGTCACAACGCAGGACCTCATGCCTTGACCTCGTCGACGCTCACATTTGAACAACCCCTGCACGAACGCGTGCGCCTGCTGCTGCGGCTGGAGGCGCTGGTGGAGCGTTTTCGCAGCACCAGCCTGGCAGCCCGGGATTTCGATCACCACCACGCGCTGACGGTGCTGGTGGACATCTATGCGCTGGCGGGGCGCGTCGACGTGAAGCGCGAACTGATGGGCGAGATCGAGCGCCAGATCGCGAATCTGAACCGACTCGCCGCACAGCCCGGGGTCGATCAGGACCGGCTTGCGATGACGATGCAGGGGCAGCGCCGTCTGCTCGCCCGCCTCGAGGACCAGGTCGGCAGCCTGGACCATGCGGTGAAGGGCAACGAGTTCTACACCAGCGTGCGCCAGCGCACGGCCCTCCCCGGCGGAGCCTGCGACTTCGACCTGCCCATCTACCACTACTGGCTTTCACAGTCCGCCGCCGTCCGCGAGGAACTGCTGCTCGAGTGGTTCCGACCCCTGGAAACGGTGTCGGAGGCCATCACCCAGGTGCTGACATTCATCCGGGCTGCAGGACAGCCGTGCCGGGTCATCGCACACGAGGGCTACTACGAACAGGGGCTGGATACCAACTATGCCTGGCAGATGCTGCGCGTGAGCATCGGCCCGGACCAGCAGTGCTACCCGGAAATCAGCGCCGGGCGGCAGCGCTTCACGGTGCGTTTTCTCGATCCCGGCGATTTCCACGATCGGCCGCGGATCGTGTCGCGCGATGTGCCGTTCCATCTGAGCTGCTGCGCGATCTGAGATTGACCAAACCCGGGCCTCCGGTGGGCTATGCGGAAAACCAGGGACCCGACGCTTCCGAAGTCATTCCAGCAGGCCGCGGATGCCGGCAACCCCCTGTGCGCCGGTCTTCAGAACCCGGTCGAGATCCCGCGGGCTCAGGCCGCCCAACGCAAACACCGGGCAGGATGACCGAACGCACAGCGCCGCCAGTCCCGGCATCCCGATCGGCTGCGCGTCCGGGTGCGTCCGCGTGCGTTCGACGGGTCCCGCGACCACGAAGTCCACCGGCAACCCCATCGCCCGCTGCAGTCCCTCAAGGTCGTGCACCGATGCAGCGAGCCAGCCGTCGCAGTGCGGGCGCGAGTCCAGCGCTCGCAGGCGCTGCTCGGTCAGGTGACAGCCTGCCGGCGGAAGCCGCTCCCGCCAGGCTTGCGGAGCATTCACCAGCACCTCCACTCCGTGGGCGGCGGCCGCATCCATCAGTTGATGCGCGTAGTCGAGGAAGGCGCCCTGACCGAGCCTCGGTGCTCGGACCTGCAGCATCCGGATATCGCCGCGCGCAAGCCGCTGCGTGACGAAACGAACCGCGTGCCCCACTTCGGTGCCGGAGAGCGGGTCCGGAGAGATCAGGTAAAGCGCCGGCAGCCGGGCGGCGTGGACGATGGCGCGGCTCGCGTCGGGAAACGGCAGCCCCGCGAGATCGCCCGGCTCCGCCCAGCGCAGCGGCTGGGCCTCCCGGGGCCGGGGCTGCCCTCTCCAGGCATCCACACGGAACACCGCGAGTTCGATCTGGCGCCCAGGGTAGTCATGCGGGATCGACAGGATCCGGGTGGCTTCCTGCACCTCCACGCCCAGCTCCTCGCGCAGTTCGCGCTCGAGTGCGGCGCGTGACGGTTCACCCGGTGCACACTTGCCACCCGGAAACTCCCAGAGGCCCGGCAGATGCGCATCATCGCGCCGGCGGCTGATCAGCACCCGCCCGGACGGATCCCGCAGCAGACCCAGCGCGACCCGGACACGGGTCTCAGGAACGGTAGTCTGCGTTGATCCGGACGTAGTCGTAGGAGAAGTCACAGGTGTACTTGCGATACCCGGCGCTGCCACGCCCGAGGTCGATCAGGATGTCGAGTTCCGGCGCACCAAAGGCCTGCTGTCCGGCCTCCTCGGTATAACCGGGGACACGTCCACCATCGGAGACAATGGCCACGCCGTTCACGCTGATCCGGACGCCCTCGATCCGAAAGTCCTCCACCCCGGCCCGACCGACGGCCGCGAGAATCCGGCCCCAGTTGGGATCGGAGGCAAACAGCGCCGTTTTCACCAGCGGCGACAGTGCCACCGTCTCCGCCACGCGGCGGGCCTCTTCCGGATCGCGCGCGGCCTGCACCGTGACCCGCACGAACTTCGTCGCCCCCTCTCCGTCGCGGACGATGGCCTCCGCCAGTTCGAGGCACAACGCATTCAGCGCACCGGCGAAGCGCTCGCGGTCGGCTGCGCTCTGCACAGTCACGCCGCTGGCGCCACTGGCCATGCAGACCAGCGCGTCGTTGGTGGAAGTGTCTCCGTCCACGGTGATCGCGTTGAAACTGTGCTCGGCCGCGGCGGCGAGCAGCTCGCGCAGCGCTCCGGCGTCGATACGCGCGTCGGTTCCGACGAACGCGAGCATGGTCGCCATGTCCGGGTGGATCATGCCGGAACCCTTTGCGATCCCGGTCAGAGTCACGGTTCCTGCATCCAGTGCAACCGTCCGGCTGGCACCCTTCAGCACGGTGTCGGTGGTCATGATCGCCCGGGCGGCGGACATCCAGCGATCCGGATCCAGCCCCGCCGCCAGCGCCGGAAGCGCGGCCTCGATGCGGTCGACCGGCAGAGGCTCGCCGATCACCCCTGTGGAGAAGGGCAGAATCGACTGGGGCGGGGCCTCGAGCACCCTGCCGAGGGCCGCACAGGTGCCCCGGGCGGCCGCGAGACCCGCGGTTCCGGTTCCGGCATTCGCATTCCCGGCATTGACCAGCAGCCAGCGCGCCCGGCCATCGCCCAGGTGTTCCCGGGCGACCTGCACCGGCGCGGCACAGAACGCATTGCGGGTGAACAGCGCGGCGATGGCCGCGTCGGGCCCCGCATCGATCAGCAGGAGATCGTCACGCTCCCGGTAGCGGATCCCGGCGGCACAGGTGCTCAGCCGAACCCCAGGCACCGGAGCCAGGTGCGTTGGGGCCTTCAGCGCAACGGCCACGGCGAGACCTCAGTTCAGACGGCCGTGGCAGTGCTTGAACTTCTTCCCGGAGCCGCACCAGCAGGGGTCGTTGCGACCGAGCTTTGGCCCCTCGCGCCGGAACGGTTGCGGAGCCTCGGGAGCATCCGCGGCACTCTCCCGGCCACGCAGCGCGCTGCCCGGATCCTCGTGCTTGAACTGGATGCCCTCGGAGGTACGCGCGAAGCGGCGACCGAACTCCTCCGCGGCGCTCTCGGACCGCAGCTGCAGACGCAGCAGCAGCTTGATCACATCGTGCTTGATGCGCTCCAGAAGGGCCTCGAACATCCCGAAGGCCTCGCGCTTGTACTCCTGCTTGGGGTTGCGCTGCGCGTAACCGCGCAGGCCGATGCCCTGGCGCAGGTAGTCCATCGCCGCGAGGTGCTCCTTCCACTGGCTGTCCAGCACCTGGAGCATCACGTCGCGCTGCAGGCGTTTCATCAGGTCGTCGCCCAGCGCGGTGCGCTTCTCCTCGACCACCACACGCGCCTTGTCGACAATCCGCTCGCGCAGCGGCTCTTCGTGCAGATCGTCCTCGCTGTCCAGCCACTCCTGAACGGGCAGTTCCAGACCAAATTCGGAGGCCAGGTCTGCAGTGAGACCCTCCACGTCCCATTCGTCCTCGACGCTGCCAGGCGGGAGGTGCTGGCTGATCCTCGCATTGACCACGTCCCGCAGGAGCGCGTCGATGGTGTCGGAGATATCCTCGGCGGTCAGGAGCTCGGCGCGCTGCTCGTAGATCACCTGGCGCTGGTCGTTCGCCACGTCGTCGTACTCGAGCAACTGCTTGCGGATGTCGAAGTTGTGTGCCTCCACTTTGCGCTGCGCATTCTCGATCGCCCGGCTGACCCAGGCGTTCTCGATCGCCTCTCCCTCCTCCATGCCCAGACGCTGCATCAGCCCCCGCACCCGCTCCGACGCGAAGATGCGCATCAGGCTGTCTTCCAGCGACAGGAAGAAGCGGCTGGAACCAGGATCGCCCTGGCGCCCCGAGCGCCCGCGCAACTGGTTGTCGATGCGGCGCGATTCGTGCCGCTCGGAACCGATGATGTGCAGGCCGCCGGCCCCCACCACCGCGTCGTGGCGATTCTGCCACTCGGCCTTTACCTTCTCCACCGCAGTGGAATCCGGATTACTGCCCAGCGCTTCCAGTTCGGCGTCCAGGCTGCCGCCGAGCACGATGTCGGTCCCGCGGCCAGCCATGTTGGTGGCTATGGTCACCGCACCGGGCCGGCCAGCCTGGGCGATGATCGGGGCTTCGCGATCGTGCTGTTTCGCGTTCAGCACCTCGAACCGGATGCCGGTCTTCTTCAATGCCCCGGCGAGGCGCTCGGAGGCCTCGACGGACGCGGTCCCGACCAGCACGGGTTGCTGGCGCTCGACGCACCAGTTGATCTCCTTGATGATCGCCTCGTACTTCTCGTCCTGCGTCAGGTAGACGAGGTCCTGCATATCGTTGCGGTTCAGGGGTCTGTTACCCGGGATCACCACCACCTCGAGGGCATAGATGGTCTGAAACTCGTACGCTTCGGTGTCGGCGGTACCGGTCATCCCGGCCAGCTTGTCGTAGAGGCGGAAGTAGTTCTGGAAGGTGATCGACGCCAGCGTCTGGTTTTCCTGCTGGATCGGAACGCCCTCCTTCGCCTCGATGGCCTGGTGCAGGCCCTCGGACCAGCGCCGGCCCGGCATGATGCGCCCGGTGAACTCGTCGATGATGTTGACCTTGCCGTCGCGCA
>PULL01000115.1 GCA_003550945.1 Thioalkalivibrio sp.
AGGGATGCGAAGGTGACCAGCGACCCCGACACCGCCGCCCAGCATGCAGTCCTCCCCGATATCGGCGCTGCCGGCGATCCCCACGCAGCCGGCCATCACGGTGCGGGCCCCCACCCGAACGTTGTGGGCGACCATGATCAGGTTGTCGAGCTTGGCCCCGTCGCCGATCACGGTATCCTCGATCGCCCCGCGATCGACACAGGTGTTGGAACCGATCTCGACGTCATCCCCGATAACGACCCGGCCCAACTGGTGGATCTTCACCCACTCCCGGCCGTCCTTCGCGAAGCCGAAGCCGTCGTCGCCGATCACCGCGCCGCTGTGGATCAACACCCGCTGTCCGATCACGCAATCGTGGTGGACGGTCACGTTGGCCAGCAGGCGGCTCGACGCCCCGATGCGGGTGCCCTGCAGCACCACGGTACCGGGGCCGATCTCCACGCCGTCCTCGAGAATCACGCCATCCCCGATCACTGCATTGGCACCGATCCGCACCCCCTCGCCCAACCGCGCGCCGGGATCGACCACGGCACTCGGATGAATCGGCGCGCCACCGGATGGGCGCGGGGCAAACAGGGCGGTCAAACGAGCGTAACTGAGGTGGGGATCGACGCTGATCAGAGCATCGACCGGGCAGTGCTCGCGGTCCTCGCGCCGAAGGATCACCGCAGCCGCACGGGTCCCGCTCAGCTTCTCGCGCTGGCGCGAGTCCGCGAGGAAGCTGATGGTATCCGGCCGAGTGGCATTCAGTGCGCTGACACCACGTATCACGCGCTCGGGATCCCCGCTCAGCTCGAGCGCGAGACGCTCGGCCAGCTCACCCAAACGGTAGTCCACGTTGCCTCCTTCCGGCCGCGGCTTGGTAAGGTAGATTGTCCCGGTCGCCGTGGCTTCAGGCCCGGCGCAACGCCTGTGGCAGCGAGAAAACCACGGTTTCCTCCCGGCCCGAGACCTCGGTCACCCGCTCGACACCGCGCTGGCGCAGGAATTCGATGAGTTCCTGCACGAGGACTTCCGGTGCCGACGCCCCCGCAGTGACCCCGATGTGCTGGCGTCCCACCAGCCATTGTGGATCCACGTTGGCGGGTCCGTCGACAAGATGGGACTCGACGCCTGCGCGGGTCCCGATCTCGCGCAGGCGATTCGAATTCGAGCTGTTGCGCGAACCCACCACCAGCAACAGGTCGCACTGCTGCACCAGCGACTTCACGGCGTCCTGCCGATTCTGCGTCGCGTAGCAGATATCCATCTTGCGCGGGCCTTCGATCGCCGGGAAGCGCTCGCGCAACGCGTCGATGATCTCGGCGGTGTCGTCCATCGAGAGCGTGGTCTGGCTCACGTAGGCCAGCCGCTCGGGATGGTCGATCTTCAGGTCCGCCACATCCGCCGGAGATTCGACCAGCAACATGCGCCCACCGTGCTGCCCGTCGAACTGCCCGAGCGTACCCTCAACCTCCGGGTGGCCCGCGTGTCCGATCAGTACGACCTCGCGGCCCTCTTTTGCATACCGGATGACCTCGCCGTGCACCTTGGTCACCAGTGGGCAAGTGGCGTCGAAGACCGTAAGCCCGCGCTGCCGCGCCTCCTCCTGCACACGCTTCGGAACGCCGTGAGCCGAGAAGACAACCACCTGCCCCTCGGGGACCTCTTCGAGTTCCTCCACGAAAATCACGCCCGAAGCGCGCAGGCGGTCGACCACATGCCGGTTGTGCACGACCTCGTGGCGCACGTAAAGGGGCGCCCCGTGGATCTCCAGGGCGCGTTCGACGATTTCGATTGCCCGCTCGACACCCGCGCAAAAACCCCTCGGATTGGCCAGATGGATTTCCATGAATTCAGTCTCCGTCGCCCGACGAGACAGTCGGTGCGTCACTGCCGACCTCGAGGATTTCAACGATGAAGCGGAAGGCCTGACCGGCCAGCGGGTGGTTGAAGTCCACGGTCACGGAGTCCTCCGCGATACTGACGATGCGACCGGGTACGGCGTCGCCGGCCGGGGTGTTGAACTCGTAGATCATGCCGGGTTCGAGCGGCATATTCTCAGGGAACGCGGCGCGTTCGAGATCCTGCACCGCAGCCTTCACCGGGAAGGGGAACACGGTTCCGGGCGCGATCGCAAATTCCCGTTGCTCACCCGCCTCCAACCCCAGCAGGTGCCGCTCCAGACCGGGCTCCAGCGTGCCGTCCCCCAGCACGAACTCCAGCGGATCGTCGCCCGAGCTATCGGCCACGAACCCGTCCTCGAACTCCAGGTTGTAGTGCATCCGAACCCGGGTACCGCTGGCGATTACGCTCATGACCGCGGCCTCGAATCGATCGGGCACTGCTCGGCACACATCGCGATCACCAGGAACAGCGCACCGACCGTGATCGCCGCATCGGCGACGTTGAAGGCGGGCCAGTGCAGCCCGGCGAAGTGGAAGTCGAGGAAATCCACGACCATCCCCACGCGGATCCGGTCCACGAGATTGCCGATCGCACCACCCAGAATCAGTCCGAGCGAAGCCACCTGCACCCAGGCCTGCCTCGGCAGCCGCGCGAGCCAACCGACGATCAGCAGCCCGACACCCAGCGCGACCGCCGACAGCGCCCAGCGCTGCCAGCCGCCGGCCGTGCTGAACAGGCTGAAAGCCGCGCCCGGGTTGTAGACCAGGGTCAGGTTGAAAAAGCTCGTCACCTCCACCGGCGCATACAGGGTCAGCGCCCTCTCGGCCCAGAGCTTCGTGACCTGGTCGATCACCAGCACCAGCCCCGCGACGCTCAACCCCGGAAAAAACCCGCTGGCGACCCGTCCGATCATGCGTAACGCCTCTCTTCTCCCGGACCGGAGACGTTCTCCACGCAGCGCCCGCACAGTTCCGGATGCTCGTGGTGAGAGCCCACGTCAGGACGGCGGTGCCAGCAGCGTACGCACTTCGGATGCCCACTCCTGCGCACCACGACGAACAGGTTGGACCCGTCCTCCAGCACCACGGGGGTGACACCCTCCGGTGGTGTTTCGACGACCACACGTGCATCCGAGGTGATCAGCACGAAGCGCAGCTCGTCACCCAATCGCTCCAGCAGCGCCGCGGTGGCGCCGCCGACGTGGAGGTCGATCTCGGCGTTCAGCGAACCGCCGATGCCCTGTTCGTTACGCGCGACCTCGATGGCGCGCGCGACATGGGTGCGCACTTCGAGCACCCGGTCCCAGTCAGCGGCCGAAAAGACCGCGTCTGCCGCCAGCGGCTGCAGGCCCTCGTACCACTGCGAAAACAGCACGCTTTCCGCGCGTTCCCCGGGCAGCAAGGCCCAGATCTCCTCCGCGGTGAAGCTCAGGATCGGTGCGATCCAGCGGGTCAGCGCTTCGGCCACGTGATGCATTGCGGTCTGCGCCGAACGCCGCGCGCGACTTTCAGACGGAGTGGTGTACTGGCGGTCCTTGATCACGTCGAGATAGAAGCTGCCCAGCTCCACCGAGCAGAAGTTGTGCACCCGCTGGTAGATCTGGTGGAACTGGTAACCCTCGTAGGCAGCGGTCACCCGGTTCTGCACGCCAAGGGCACGGTCGACGATCCAGCGGTCCAGTGGCAGCAACTGATCCATCGGCAGTGCGTCGCGCGCGGGATCAAAGCCGTTGAGGTTCGCGAGCAGGAAGCGCGCGGTGTTGCGGATGCGCCGGTAGGCATCGGCCGTACGCTCCAGGATTCCCTGCGAGATCGCCATCTCACCGGAGAAGTCGGTCGCGGCCACCCACAGACGCAGGATGTCCGCGCCCAGCGTCGACACCACCTCCTGCGGCGCGACGACGTTGCCGCGCGACTTCGACATCTTCTCGCCCTTCTCGTCCACGGTGAACCCGTGGGTGAGCACCGCCCGGTACGGAGCGGCACCGTGCATCGCGACGCTGGTCAGCAGGCTGGACTGGAACCAGCCGCGGTGCTGATCGGAACCCTCCAGGTACAGATCAGCCGGCAATCCCAGCTCCGGCCTTTTCCCGGTGACCGTGAAATGGGTGACCCCGGAGTCGAACCAGACATCCAGTGTATCGCCCAGCTTAAGGTATTGCGCGGCCTCGTCTTCGCCGAGCAGATCCTTCGGCTCGAGCGCGAACCAGGCCTCGATGCCCTCCTGCTCCACCCGCTGCGCGACTTCCTCCAGCAGCTCGGGCGTGCGCGGGTGCAGACGTCCGGACTCCCGGTGCACGAACAGCGGGATCGGCACACCCCAGTTGCGCTGGCGCGAGATGCACCAGTCCGGCCGGTTTTCCACCATTCCGTGAATGCGCGCCTCCCCCCAGTCCGGCAGCCAGCGCGTGTCCGCGATCGCGCGCAGCGCATCCTCACGCAGACCCGCGCGGTCCATGCTGATGAACCACTGCGGCGTGGCCCGGAAGATGGTTGGCGTCTTGTGCCGCCAGCAGTGCGGGTAGCTGTGGTGGAACTTCTCGACCACCACCAGGTTGCCGCCTTCGCGCAATACGTCGACCACGTGCGCGTTCGCCTGGTGCACGTTCTCGCCGGCGAAGAACGGGGTGCCCGGAAGAAAGCGGCCGTCCGGCCCGACCGGGTTGTCGACCGGCAGGCCATAGCGCTGGCCCACCACGTAGTCGTCCTGGCCGTGCCCTGGTGCGGTGTGCACGCAGCCGGTGCCCGACTCGGTGGTCACGTGATCGCCGAGGATCACCGGGACCTCCCGTTCCACGAAGGGGTGGCGCAGGGTCAGGCCCTCCAGGCTACTGCCGTCGGCCCGCCCGACGACCACGCCGTCCCCGAGCTGGTAGCGCTCGAGGCAGGCGTCGAGCAGTTCCTCCGCCAGCAGCAACCGCTCGCGCTCGAACTGCACCAGCACGTAGGTCAGCGCCGGGTTCAGCGCGACCGCCTGGTTGGCCGGCAGTGTCCACGCGGTCGTGGTCCAGATCACCACGCTCACCGGCCCGTGGGATTCGCCCTCAAGATCCATCCGCCGCAGCAGGTCGATTTCGTCGGTGACCTGGAAGCGCACGTCGACCGCAAGCGAAATCTTTTCCTCGTACTCGACCTCGGCCTCGGCCAGCGCCGACCCGCAGTCCACGCACCAGTGCACGGGCTTCTCGCCCATCTGCACGTGGTCGCGGGCCATGATCCGCCCGAACGCGCGGATGATGTCGGCCTCGATGCGGTAATCCATCGTCAGGTAGGGGTGATCCCAGTCGGCCAGCACCCCCAGGCGCTGGAAATCGGCACTCTGGCCCGCCACCTGCTCGGCCGCGTATTCGCGACAGGCGGCCCGGAAGGCTGCCGGGTCCACGTCCTTGCCCGCCTTGCCGAGGTTCTGCTCGACCTTCAGCTCGATCGGCAGGCCGTGGCAGTCCCACCCGGGCACGAACGGGGCGTCGAACCCGGACAGCGTGCGGCTCTTGGTGATGAAGTCCTTCAGGATCTTGTTCACCGCGTGCCCAACGTGGATCGACCCGTTCGCATACGGCGGGCCATCCGCGAGCACGAAGCGGGGGCGGTCGGCGCAGTGCTCGCGCAGCCGGGCGTAGCGGCCGGCGGCGGTCCATTCGGCCACCCACCCCGGCTCGCGCTCCGCGAGGTTGGCCCGCATCGGGAACGCGGTCTCCGGGAGGTTCAGCGTGTCCTTGTAGGGATTCGGCGGAGGCGGTTTTCTGGCCATGGGGATTCCGGTGCGCCGGTCAGGCCGGCTGCTTCAGGGATGGGTTCGCGAATACGGCACGAGCCGCGTCGGCGTCGCGGGCGATCTGCGCCTTCAGCGCATCCAGGGACTCGAAGCGCTGCTCGCCCCGGATGTTCGCAAGCGGTTCGAACCGGACCAGTTTTCCGTAGAGGTCCGGAGATGCATCGAGCACGTGCGCCTCCAGGCGCTGCTCGGTGCCGGCAACGGTGGGGCGCCAGCCGATGTTCGTCACCGACGGGAAGACCTCGCCATCCCGGGTGAACAGCCAGCCGGCGAACACGCCACGCAGAGCCATCGGCTGCTGCCCCAGCCGCACGTTGGCGGTCGGAAAACCGATCAGGCGGCCGCGCTTGTCCCCGTGGGAGACCCGCCCGCAGATGCCGTAGCGGCGCCCGAGCAGGCTCTCGACCCGCTCGAAGTCACCGTCCTGCGCCGCGGCGCGCACGCGCGTGCTGCTGATCCTGCCGTTCCCGTCGGACAGCGTGGGGGTCGATTCGACGCTGAAACCAAGCTCCTTTCCCATACGCTCGAGCAGCGCATAATCGCCTCCGCGCCCCTTGCCGAAGCGGAAGTCGTCACCGATCAGCACATGGCGGGTGCCCAGCGTCCGGTGCAGCACCTGTTCGACGAAGTCTTCCGCCGGCACGCTCGCAAGCGGTGCGCCAAAGCGCATCAGCCAGACCGCATCCAACCCGGTGGTGCGCAGAAAATCGACCCGGTCGCGCAGGCGCTGCAGCCTTCCCGGTGCCCGCTCGGGTGCGAAGAACTCCAGCGGCAGGGGTTCGAAGGTGATCAGCACGGAGGGCGTACGCAACTGGTCGGCGGCCGCAAGCAGACGCGAGACCACCGCCTGGTGGCCGCGATGGAACCCGTCGAAATTGCCGATGGTGACCGCCGCCTCCGAAAACACCGGGTTGCGATGGTTCACGCCGCGCAACAGCCGCATGACCTCAGATCCGCGCAAAAGCGGGAAGTATACCCCGCGCTGGCTGCGACCACACCCGACACCCCAGCGGTTCGCGGTTACTCCTGTCAACCGGCATGGCTCCGGATCACCCCGAAGGATGACAATTCCAGCCACGGATGGACACCGGTTAACACGGATAGGGCTTCAATCAAACAATATCCGTGTCCATCCGTGCCCATCCGTGGCTATGTTTTTTCGCGCGGACGCCCGCAGGGAGGAGCGCCCTCAGGGCGCGTCGCGCAACAGGAAGTGACGTGGGCGCAACCCGGCGAGCCAGAGCGTTGCCGCGAAACCAGCGGCACCGGTGGCGATCAGCCCGAACAGCGCCACTGCGCGCTGCCGCGCCGCCCATTCCGACCACTGACCCCACTCCGGTGCCAGCAGCACCAGCAGCGCAATCATCACCGCCAGCGCGGACCACAGGCCAACGCGGAAGTGCGGCAGCGCGGGACCCGGCTGGTAGATCCCTTCCCGGCGCAGGCCGCGGTAGAGCAGCCCCGCATTCAGGTAGGCCGATGCCGAGGTCGCCAGCGCGAGGCCGGCGTGGGCGCCGGGCACCCCGGACAGGTACCAGGGCAGCACGAACAGCAGGTTCAGCACCATGTTCGCGAGCATCGCGATGACTGCGATCTTCACCGGTGTCTTGGTGTCCTGGCGGGCAAAGAACCCCGGCGCCAGCACCTTGATCAGGATGAACGCCGGCAACCCGAGGCTGTAGGCGGCCAGCGCCATCGCGGCCATCCGGGTGTCGTACTCGGTGAAGGCGCTGTACTGGA
>PULL01000266.1 GCA_003550945.1 Thioalkalivibrio sp.
AGCTGGACCCTGGCGATCGCGAGGCGCTGCTCGCCGATTACCTTCCGTATGCCGAAACCTTCACGACGGTTGATGAACCTGCACCCGCCGGCCTCCGTGACCCGGCGGACGCGATGTTCATCGCCTTGGCACAGCAGGCGCGGGCCGACGTGCTGGTCAGCGGGGATGAAGACATTCTCGCCCTGCGGGGTGCGCTTTCCGTCCCCGTGATGGCGCCTGTGCGGTTTCAGACCTGGCTGGAGTCGAGGTGAGTGCCACATCGTCTGGGGTCGGACCAAAACAAGTGATTGACTCGACCAAAAAAAACACCGGAATCTGGGAGAGAAATCGGCCTTAGGCGGGCCCTTTGGGGGCCTAAAGTGCGGCGATTTTTCGCCTGATTCGCCCGTGTCCAGCCCCAGAACAAAGCCGGCATGGCAAGGCATTCTGAAGCCAACCGATGGATGGTTTTCCGCGAGCCATCATGGAGTTGTCTTGGCCCGGACCCGAGGGCCCAAAAGCCCTTATCCGACCAGTTTTGACGCCGAAAACGGCGTTATAAGGCGATCTGGAGGCCGAAATACGGGGTTTTTGCTCACATAATCAATGCATTGGCTTGGTCCGACCCCGGGGTGGCTTGACATTGGGGGGCGTTGGCGTTGGGATGGAGTGAGCCCTGCGTGGCGGCTGCGCGCCGTGCTTCGCTTGCGTGCGAACGGGTGTCGCGTTGCGTCGCAGGGGTAGGCACATCCCGAAGGGTAGCCATTGATGTCGACCGCGCCGCGCCTGTCCGGAACCGGGTCCTGTCTGCAACAGACGGGGGAAGGGCGCACGGATGCAGCCGATCGCACACGCGTTCCGTCGCGGTTTCAATGGGCGTACCGCCGCCCTGCGGAACGCCCGTTCCGCCGCACGGATCGAGAGACGGTCACGCTGCTGTTCGGCACGCTTTCCACGGCGCACGACCGGTTGCTGAAGGCCACCCTGCAGGGCCTCGGCTATCGCGCCGACTGCCTGCCGACCCCCAGCATGGGCGATCTGCGGACGGGTCGTGAGTACTGCAACGTCGGTCAGTGCAACCCCGTCTACTTCGTGACCGGGGCGCTGATCCGCTACCTCGAGCGGCTGCGCGACGAGAAGGGCGTCCCTGCCGAAACGATCGTGTCCGACTACGTCTTCGTGACCGCGGGGTCCTGTGGCCCCTGCCGCTTCGGCATGTACGAGGCGGAATACCGGCTTGCGCTGCGCAAGGCCGGCTTCGACGGCTTTCGCGTGATTACTTTCGACAAGAAAGCCGGCGGCGACGGGCACGATCCCGGCGAGATCGGCGACGGTCTCGAGGTGAACGTGCGGCTTTACCGCGCGCTGCTGAACGCCATTTACGTTGCCGACATCCTGAACGCGGTGAACCACGGCATTCGCCCCTATGCGGGAGACACTCGCAAAACCGATGAGGTAATCGATGCATGCCTCTGTTTTTGCGAAAGTCGCTTGCGCGCCCGCGAATACTCCGTCGCATCGGGTGCATTGGCGCGCTGGCTTCAGAAACTGACGCCGTTCCGGGATCCGGAGGATGTCGCGCAGATTCTGGCGCAGCCCCGGGAGCGGGACTACGTGGAGATGCTCGAGAACTGTCGCCGCATCATCGACCAGCGGCTGCGGGTCGACCGCACGATCCCGAAGCCCGTCGTGAAAATCACCGGCGAGTTCTGGGCGCAGACGACCGAGGGGGACGGCAACTTCCGCATGTTCGGCTTTCTCGAAGACGAAGGGGCCGAGGTCCGGGTGGAGCCGCTGGCCTCCTGGGTGGACTACATGCGGCACAACGTGCACGCGCAACTGAGGGATCGCCGGATGATCGCCTGCGATTCGGCTCGCGCTGAAGGGGGCCTCTGGCCGTTGCGGTGGACGGGAGCCTGGCTGCGTTACCTGCTGCACGACGGCCTGCTCAGACTCACGGGAACGCTGATGCGGCGCGAATACGAGCGACTGCGCAGGGCGATAGGCGCCACCACGCCGGCCCTGCCGCTGCAGGGACTGTTGCAGCGCCTTGGACACCCCTACTACGACAAGCGCATCACCGGCGGCGAGGGTTACCTCGAGATCGCGAAGAACCTGCACGCCTTTCACCACGGACAGGCGCACATGACGCTATCCCTGAAGCCCTTCGGCTGCATGCCCTCGACCCAGTCCGACGGTGCCCAGGCGGCGGTCCTCGGGCGCTATCCCGAGATGAATTTCCTGCCGGTGGAAACCTCGGGAGACGGCGAGATCAACGCCTATTCGCGGGTGCAGATGGCGCTGACCGAGGCGAAGGAGCAGTGCCGGCGCGAATTCCAGCAGGCCCTTCAGGACACCGGCTGGACCCGGGAGACGCTGAGCGAATTCGTCGGACGACACCCGCAACTGCAGCGCCCCCTGTACCGTATCCCGAAACGCCGGGGCATAGCCGGAACCGCGGCGAATCTCGCCTATCACGCGGCCACGCTGCGGGATCGCGACGTGCGCGCCTCCCGGTCCACGATCGCGCAGGCGCCCGGCGGCGCGTCCAGCCCGGGGCCACGGGGGCCACAGTGACCGGCGACCCGATCGGGATGGGATCCGCGGCACCCGCGCCGGGCGATGTGCCCGAAGCGCTGGTGATCGGCCTGGACGTCGGTTCGACCACCGTGAAGGCCGTGGTAACCGGTTCGGCCGACGCCACCCCGCTCTGGCGCGATTACCGCCGCCACGAAACCCGCCAGGCCGAGACGGTCCGGGACTTCCTCGCCCGCATCGCCGCCGCGTTCCCGGATACGCCGGCCGATCGGTTCCGCGTGTTCCTGACCGGCTCCGGGGGCAGCGTGCTCACCCGCCTGCTCGGCGGCCGCTACGTACAGGAGGTGCACGCGGTCGCGCTCGCAGTGGAAACGCTGCACCCGGACACCCGCAGCGTCGTCGAACTGGGAGGCCAGGACGCGAAGGTGATCCTGTTCCAGGATCTGGGCGAGCGCGGGCGCAAGCGCACCGCCTCGATGAACGACAAGTGTGCGGGCGGCACCGGCGCGGTGATCGACAAGATCGCCGCCAAACTGGGCATTGCCGCCGAGCGGATCGGCGCCATCGAGTACGCGGGCCGCACCTGCCACCCGGTCGCCGGGAAATGCGGGGTCTTCGCCGAGACGGACATCAACTCCCTGCAGAAGCAGGGCGTCGACGTCGAAGATCTGATGGTCTCGCTGTTCGACGCGATCGTGCAGCAGAATCTCTCAGTGCTCACCCGGGGCCACACGCTGCGTCCTCCGGTGTTGTTGCTGGGCGGTCCCAACACCTTCATTCCCAGTCTGCAGGCCTGCTGGCGGCAGAATCTCGAGGCGTTGTGGCGGGAACGCGGTATCGAAGCGGAGTCCTCTGCGAACGGAGCACCGGAACCGGTACGGGTGCCGCCCAATGCGCAGTACTTCGCGGCCCTCGGCGCGGCGGAATTCGGGCGCAGGGAGCTTGCCGAGGCGCCTGACACCGGGCGATACCGCGGCCTGAACGCGCTTGAGGACCTCCTGAACCGGCGGGCGGGCGCCGAACAACTGGAGGACCATGCGCTGCCGGGCCCTGCGAGCGCACCGGACGCGCTGGAGGCGTTCCTGCGCGAGTTCCAAACGCAGCCCTGGGCGCCGCCGCGATGGCAGGCCGGTGAGCGTGTCCGCGCATTCATTGGCATCGACGCCGGTTCCACCTCGACCAAGGGGGTACTGATCGATCCGCAGGGCGAAGTGATCGCAAAAGCCTACCGCCTCTCGCAGGACAACCCGATACGGGACGCGGTCGCCATCCTGAACGAACTCGAGCTCGCCATCGTCTCCCACGGCGCGGAGGTCGAGGTGCTCGGGGTCGGGACCACCGGCTACGCGAAGGACATCATCCGCGAGGTGCTCTGCGCCGACACGGCGGTGGTCGAGACCGTCGCGCACGCCCACGCCTGCGAGCACTTCTACCCGGGTACCGACGTGATCGTCGATGTCGGAGGACAGGACATCAAGCTGATGTTCCTGCACGACGGGCGCGTCCGCGACTTCCGGCTGAACACCCAGTGCTCGGCCGGCAACGGCTATTTCCTGCAGGCAACCGCGGCCGCGTTCGGGGTCGAGCTTCCCGACTATGCGCAGACTGCGCTCAGTGCCGAGCGCATGCCCGACTTCCATCACGGCTGCGCGGTCTTCCTGCAGTCCGACATCGTCGACTTCCAGCGCCGCGGCTGGCGCCGCAGCGAGATTCTGGCGGGCCTGGCGAACGTGCTGCCGAAGAACATCTGGCTCTACGTCGCGCAGATCCCAAACCCGGCCGAACTCGGCAGCCGTTTCGTGCTGCAGGGCGGCACTCAGCACAACCTGGCCGCGGTGAAGGCGCAGGTCGAATACCTGCGCGGGCGGTTTCGGAAGGCGGGCCGCGACTGCGACATCCGGGTGCACCGGCACTGCGGCGAATCCGGCGCGATCGGCGCGGCGCTGGAGGCGCTGCGGCTGCATCGCGAACGCCAAACACCCAGTCCCTTCATCGGCATCGACGCCGCGCGACAGATCCGCCACCGGACACTGCGTGGCGAGGAAACCCGTTGCAACTTCTGCCGCAATCTCTGCCTGCGCACCTTCATCGACCTGAGCTACGACGACGCGTTCATCGATCCCCTGCCCGTGGATGACTCCCCGAAGCACGAGGCCTCCGAGCCGGTCGGGCAGCGGCGCGTGATCGTCGCCAACTGCGAAAAGGGCGCGGTGGAGGACACGGGAACGCTGCGCCGGATCAAGGCGGAAATGGACGAGGCGGCGAAGCAGAACCCCAACTTCATCGAGGTCGCAGCGCGCGCCGCTTTCAAACCGCCCCCGGTCGACCGTGTGGACAATACCGCCACACCACGCTGGCCTACCCTCGCCTTCGGCATACCCCGAGCCCAGCGCGGTGCGCGGGCGGCACGCAAACGCATCCGCATCGGCATTCCGCGGGTCCTGAACCTGTACTCGTGTGCGCCGTTCTTCACGGGCTACTTCCTGTCGCTGGGCCTTTCGCCGCGGCAGGTCATCTTTTCCGCGGTCACCGACGAGGCGCTGTACCGACAGGGTGCGCGGCGCGGGAGTATCGACCCCTGCTTCCCCAGCAAGCTGGGGATCGCGCATGTCCACGACCTGCTCGAGCGAGCGCACGCCAAACGCCCGCTGACGCACGTCTTTTTCCCGATGATCGACGCTTTGCCGCCGCATCTCGACGACGTGCAGGCGTCAAAGTCCTGCCCGACCGTGGTCGCGACCGCAGAGGCCACACACGCGGCGTTTATCCGAGAGGACGACCTGTTCGCCGCGCGCGGGATCCGGTTCAAGAAGACGTTCGTGAACCTCGACGAGCCGATCCTCTGTGCCCGCCAGATGTACGAGGACTGGCGGGAGGAACTGGGCGTCACGCTGCAAGAATCGCAACGGGCCGTGCGCGAGGGGCTGCGGGCGCTGACGGCGTTCCAGGACCGCATGCGTGCACTGCAGCGCGCGGAACTCGATCGGCTGGAGCGTGACGGGCGGGTGGGCATCGTGGTGCTGGGCAGGCCCTATCACAACGACCCCGGAATCAACCACGGCATCCTCGAGGAACTCCAGCGGGCCGGCTACCCGGTCTTCTGGCAGGACGCGCTTCCGACGGATCCGGATCTGATGGACCGGCTGTTCGGTGCAGAAATGCGCGCGGGGCGGATCGATTCGCCCTTGAGCATCGCGGACGTCTGGAAAAACCGCTTCTCGGAACACAGCTCACGCAAGCTGTGGGCGGCCAAGTTCGTCGCCCGCCATCCCAACCTGGTCGCGCTCGAGCTGTCCAGCTTCAAGTGCGGCCACGACGCCCCGCTTTACGCCGTCGTGCAGGAAATCGTCGAACGCTCAGGCACGCCCTACTTCTGCATGAAGGACCTCGACGAAAACCGCCCCACCGGCTCGATCCGAATCCGCACCGAGACCATCGATTACTTCCTGAAGCGCTACCAGGAGAAACTCCTGCGGCCCGGGAGCCGATCCCCAGTCACTCCGCTGCTGTAACCCGCCCCCCTCGGGGACAGATTTTGAAATCTGTTCCCGCACCACATCCTACATCGGGGACACATCCTGCATCGGGGACAGATTTATAAATCTGTCCCCGTCCTTCGGCAGACATCCCGCACCAGCTTCTCCAGCTCGCGCTGCTCGCGCGCCGGGTCGAACATGGGTCGCAGCGCACGGCACGCGTATTCCAGATCGCCGTAGAATTCCACATCCCGCTCGGCACGCAGCAGCAACCCCTGCAGCGCTTGCGTATCCGCGACCGGATAGAACCCCGGATAATCCTCGCCGAGCAGGCCGATCGATCCGTGGATGCGCGACGAAACCACCGGCAGATCCGCCACCACCGCCTCGCCGACAACGTTGGCTCCGCCCTCCATCCTGGATGGAAGCACCAGCAGGTGGGAACGCGCGAAAGCGCGCCGCAGGCGGTGACGCGGTACTTCGCCGTGCCAGTGAAACCGCGGGTTCGCCGCCATTTCGGCCTGCGCCTGCTCGGTCCACTCCGGGCTGTGTGCGCCGCCGAAGAGATCGACCCGGATGCGGCTGTCGGCAGGCAATTCACGCACCGCATACGCGGGGCGCAGCGGATCCTTCTCCTCGCGCAGGTGCCCCGCCACGCAAACCCGGAAATCGCGCCGGGCGGGCTGGCGCGGGAGGCCAACCGGCGCCGACTGATGGATCACCCGCAGCTTGCCGCGGTGCTCCACGGGCACGACCTCGTCAATCAGATCGTGCAGGCCGACCAGCACGTGGGCCAGTTCGATCGAATGCAGCGTCTGCGCCGGGTGGCTGTGCAGGAACCGGTAGGCATCGGTACCGGTCAACACGACCACCAACGGCCGGTCCGGATGCTCGTTCGCGAAGCGCGTGATCGAATCGGCGCTGCGCCAGGCATGCAGCGCGATCATCAGATCGGCCGGCTCGCCGTGGTAGTCGCGCGTAACCTCGACGCGGTGCCCGAGCCCGCGCAGCATCGACGCCCAGCGCGCCGCCGTGGTCCAGTTGCCGCCCCGCGCGCGCGACGGCGCCGGGGTGATCAGGTGTATTCGCATCGAGGGCCCGTGCTGTGCGAACGTTCTATGATGGCAACTTAACCCATGAGGCATGGACGTGCACTTGCCCGAACCGAGTGAACTGATCGCGCAGATCGACGATACCCGCGCGCGCACCCTGACCCTGATCCAGGGTCTCGATGCGCAGCAGTTGATGGGCCCGAGGCTCGCGACGGTGAACCCGCTGCGCTG
>PULL01000017.1 GCA_003550945.1 Thioalkalivibrio sp.
CGGGCGGTGGTGGTCGACGTCGCGGTCGACCAGGGCGGCTGTGTCGAGACTATCCGCCCCACCACACACGCGGATCCGAGCTTCGTGGTCGACGGGGTTGTGCATTACGGCGTGACCAACATGCCCGGCGCGGTACCCCATACCTCCACGCTGGCGCTGACGAACGCGACCCTGCGTTATGCGCTGGCCATTGCCCACAAGGGTTGGGCGCGGGCAGTAAAGGAAGACCCGGCGCTGGCTAGCGGCGTGAACGTGCTGCAGGGGCACGTGACTCATCGCCCGGTCGCCGACACCCACGGGTTGGAGTACACGCCGCTGGAAGACCTGCTCGCGTGACGAGCGCAGGCCCAAACGTGGATCGCGGTCAGTCCGGGTTGAAACTCTCCGGCGGGCGCTGGAAGAAGTGCGCGATCAGTGTGGTCGCCGCGGTGGTGGCCCAGAGAAAAAGGAAGGTGACAGAGTAATAGCCCAGCGTGGTCAGCGCGGGCCCACCGCTGAGTGCGAGCTGTGCGGGATCGAGGAACACGAACACGACGACGGTCGCCAACGCCGACATGATGAAGGAAGGCCAGAGTACCGAAACCCATTTCTGCATGGTTCGCCCCTAACTGTCATGGCCGCGGCGGGCCACTCTGAAAGATGAAAAGTCGAGCCACGGAAAGCACCGAGAGACACGGAAAATGAATTGAATCATTTTGCGTGATTTCCGTGTCCTTCCGTGGCTGTATTTTCACGTCAAGATCGAATGATCTTCTCCCGTGCGGACCCAACCGCGCTGAAATCGTTCCCTTGCGGCGGTGCGGCCGATGGGGGGCGGCCCCGGTTCCAGGCTTGGTGTAGAGTGCGATCGCATGGCGCTCAAGGCCACCATCTTCAAGGCGGATGTCCAGATTTCGGATCTGGACCGCCACTATTACGGTAGTCACTCGCTGACCCTGGCCCGCCATCCGTCGGAGACCGACGAGCGGCTGATGGTGCGTTTGCTGGCGTTCTGCCTGTACGCGAGCGAGGCTCTCCGTTTCGGCAGGGGCCTGTCCACCGAGGACGAGGCCGACCTTCTGGAACCGGATCCCACCGGGTCGATCCAGCACTGGATTGATGTCGGCACGCCCGACCCGCGCGACATCCGGAAGGCCTGCGGCAGGGCGGAGCGGGTAACGGTTCTGACCTACGGGCGCACGGTGGACGTGTGGTGGCGCCAGCACCGCGAGGTGCTCTCGGCGCAGCGCAATCTCATCGTGTTGAGACTGCCCGTCGCGACCGGCGAAACGCTGGCGGCGCTCGCCTCCCGCAACATGACCGTCCAGTGCACGATCCAGGACGGGGTGGCGTGGCTCACCTCGGGCGAGACCACCGTAGAGGCACACCCCGAGTTGTTGCGCTGATCGGGACTGGCGGATGGTCAGCGGTGCAGTTCGCCGGAGGCCTCGGGTTGATAGAGGATCTCCATCACGCGAACAGTCATCGTGTCGCCACGGGGTACCGGCCAGTCGATGCTTTCGCCGACCGAAAGCCCGAGCATCGCGCTGCCGATCGGGGCCAGCACCGACACCTTCTCCGCGCTGCCGTCCGCGCTGCCGGGGTAAACCAGCGTGCGTTCGAATTCCTTGCCGTCGGGCTCGGTCCGGAAGCGTACCGTCGAATTCATCGTGACCACCGTGGGCGGGACCTCTCCTGGTTCCACGACCTGGGCGCGTTCCAGTTCTTCGACCAGCGACGCCTGGGTGGCACGCGCCTCGGGCGAAAGGGAGTCGAGAAGCTGTTCGAGCCGGTGCAGGTCCAGCGAGGAGACGGTGATCTGCGGTCGCTCCTGGGTCATGTCGGGAGGCCTCCGGGCCCGTGCAAACGCCAAACGGCCCGCGCAGGCGCGGGCCGCCACGAAAGGTTGTGCGCGCGGCGTGCGTGGTCGCGCCGGCGCCGCCCCGCCTTTATTGCACAAACCGTCCGCAAAGGCAAAGGCGGCGGTTTCTCTCCGTTGTGCACGGCCCGTCAGAGGACCGGCGCGAGACCGCCGTCGACCATTGACCAGGCGACGGCGGATGCCGATGCTGTAAGCCTTTACCCTCGCCCGGAGGCGATTCCGTGACGGCCGACCAGATGACGATGCTGGGCATTCTCGGTGCCACGGTCGTGATGTTTCTCTGGGGGCGCTGGCGCCACGACATGGTTGCGGCCGGCGCGCTGCTCGTGGCCGTGCTGGCGGGGCTGGTTCCGGGCGCCGACGCCTTTGCGGGTTTTGGTCACCCCGCGGTGATCACCGTCGCCTGTGTACTGGTGCTGAGCCACGCGCTGCTGAACTCCGGCGCGGTCGATGCCATGGTGCAGCGCACGCTGCCCGCGACCGCCGGTCCCGCCTTCACCATCGCCGCACTCACGGGCACCGCGGCGGTGCTGTCCGGGTTCATGAACAACGTCGGTGCGCTGGCGATCCTGATGCCGGTTGCGCTGCAGGTCGCTGCGAAGCAGGGGTTGCCCCCCGGCCGGGTATTGATGCCGCTGGCCTTCGGCTCGATCCTCGGCGGCATGACCACCATGATCGGGACGCCGCCGAACCTCATTGTGTCGGGGTTTCGAGCGGAAACCGGTGCCGGCAGCTTCGGGATGTTCGATTTCACGCCAGTCGGTCTCACGGTGGCCGCCGCGGGGGTGCTGTTCGTCGCCGCCGTCGGTTGGCGGCTGGTCCCGGCCCGGGAGCGCACCGGTGCCGAGGGGTTCGAGACCGAGGCCTACCTCACCGAGGCCAGGGTCGGTGAGGACAGCAAGGCGGCCGGCATGACGCTGCGCGAAGTCGACACCGTGCTCCGGGACGAAGATGCACAGGTGGTGGGGCTGGTGCGCAACGAGCTGCGACTGACGGCTCCGAACCGCAGCCGGGTTGTGCGCCCCGACGACATTCTGGTGATCCAGGCCGACGCCGATACGCTGGGCAACGTGATTTCCAGTCTGGGCCTGAAGCTCGAGGAGGCGGTGCAGCCGGAAGAGTCGGAAGACGCGTCGAACGGCGTGCCGGAAGGGGGCGCCGGGAAGGTGCTGGCCGCTGGCTCCGAACCGGATTCGGGTGACGCGCGGGACGAGTCGCGCGAGAAGGAGGAGAAGTCGCGTCCACCCGAGGAGATTGTATTGGTCGAACTCGCGGTGCTTCCCCGCTCCGCGGCCGAGGGGCGTTCGGCGACCGATCTGCAGCTGCGCAGCCGCTACGGAGTCAACCTGCTGGCGGTGTCGCGCCGGGGGCGGCGCTCGATGTCCCGGCTGCGCAGCACCGAATTCCAGACTGGAGACGTGCTGCTGATGCAGGGGCCGCCGGATTCGATCGCCGACTTCGCATCCGAGTCCGGGCTGGTGCCGCTGGCCGAGCGCGAACTGCGCATTCCGGATCGGAAGAAAGCGATCACCGCAGTGGCGATCATGGCGCTCGCCGTTGGCGGCGCCGCGTTCGGGCTGCTGCCGGCAGCGATTTCGTTCGCGTTGGGGGTGCTCGCGTCGATGGCGCTGCGCACGATACCGGTACGCAAGGTCTACGAAGCGGTGGACTGGCCGGTGATCGTGCTGCTGGCCGCACTGATTCCGGTGGCCGGGGCGATGGCGACCACGGGCACCGCCGACCTGATTGCCCGTGTGCTGATCGAGAACTTCGCGCAGGGTCATGCGATCATGGCGCTTGCGCTGATCCTGGTGGTCACCATGACCCTGTCCGACCTGATGAACAACGCCGCCACGGCGGCGGTGATGTGCCCGATCGCAATCGGTACCGCAAGCCACCTCGGCGTGAACGCCGATCCGTACCTGATGGCGGTGGCGGTCGGCGCGTCGTGCGCGTTCCTGACCCCGATCGGGCACCAGAACAACACGCTGATCCTGGGCCCCGGAGGGTTCCGCTTCGGCGATTACTGGCGCCTCGGGCTGCCGGTGGAAATCCTGGTGGTGGTGGTCAGCATCCCCATGCTGCTGCTGGTCTGGCCGCTGTAACACGATGTCGGAGGCGCCAGCCGAAGCCCGTGTGATTCCGCCCCTGCGCCGGGCGGTGCTGATCGGCGCGGCACGCTACCGCCGCCATTCCTACGGCAGCAACCACCCGCTCGGCATTCCGCGCGTCTCGTTGACGCTGGACCTGATCCATGCCTATGGCGCCCTGACCGCGCAGGAATTCCGCGTGTCGCGCCCGGCCACCTCCGCGGAACTCGAGTGGTTCCACACGCGCGAGTACATCGCGGCACTGCGCCAGTGCGAAGCCGAGGGCCGGGTCGCGCACCGCTATCGCCAGCGGCACAACATCGGCAACTTCGAGAACCCGTACTTTCCCGGCTTCTTCACCACGCCCGCGACCGCGGCCCACGGCAGCATCCTGGGCGCGGAGATGCTGCTGCAAGGGGTGATCGCGTTCAGTCCGGCCGGCGGCATGCACCACGCGCACGCGGATGCCGCGCGCGGTTTCTGCTACATCAACGACCCGGTGCTGGCGGTCCTGCGTCTGCGCCGGGAGGGGTTGCGGGTGCTGTACGTGGACATCGACGCGCACCACGGCGACGGTGTCGAGGGTGCCTTCGTCGGCGATCGCGGGGTGACGACGCTTTCGCTGCACATGGATACCGCCTACGCGTATCCGTTCACGGGTGGCGCAATCGAGGACACCGGACCGCTCGGGAACGCGGTGAATCTGCCGCTGCCGCAAGGGGTCCACGACGACGAATACCGCTACGCCTTCGAGCGCCTTTGGCCCGCAGTGCTGGAAGGGTCGCGCGCCGAGGCGGTCGTGCTGCAGGCCGGGACGGACATTCTGGCGCCGGACCCGTTGGGCAAGTTCCGTATTTCCACCCAGGCGTTCCTGGAGGTGGTCGCGCGGGTTCTCGCCGACACCCCGACCCATGCCGACGGCACGCCCCGACTGCTGGTGCTGGGTGGTGGCGGTTACCACCCGCTGGTGTTGGCCCGCTGCTGGGCCGGCGTGTGGGGGTTGCTGTCCGGGCGCAACCTGCCCGAGACAATCCCGGCCGCCGGCGAGGCCCTGCTGCGGGCGGTGGACTGGGACCTCGACGAGGACGAAGACCACTTCGAGGCGCTTTTCACGCGCCGCATCGACCCCCTGCGGCCCGGAGCCGTGCGGCCCGAACTGCGCGAGCGGGTCGGGCAACTGTTCGCGACCCATCCGCTGCTGCGCAACGGCCGTCTCCGCTGACCGGACCGCAGGCCGGCTGCGATTCAGGCGACCACGACCGGGATGCGCCCGATGCGCGTGCGCCACTCCTGCGGGCCGGTTTCGTGCACGCTGGTGCCCGCGGCGTCCACCGCGACGGTGACCGGCATGTCCCGAACCTCGAACTCGTAGATCGCTTCCATTCCAAGGTCCTCGAATGCGACCACCCGCGCCGACCGGATCGCCTTGGCGACCAGGTAGGCTGCGCCACCGACGGCCATCAGGTAGGCGGAACGGTTGTCGCGGATCGCGTCGATCGCCGTCGGCCCGCGCTCGCCCTTGCCGACCATCGCGATCAGGCCAGTCTGCTCCAGCATCATCCGCGTGAACTTGTCCATGCGCGTCGCGGTGGTCGGACCTGCGGGTCCGACGGCCTCGTCGCGCACCGGGTCCACGGGTCCGACGTAGTAGATCACCCGGTTGGTGAAATCGACCGGCAGTGACTCTCCCCGCAACAGCATCTCCTGGATGCGCTTGTGCGCCGCGTCGCGCCCGGTCAGCATCCGGCCGTTCAACAGCAGCACCTGCCCGGGCTTCCAGGACGCGACCTCGTCGCGCGTGAGCCGGTCGAGATCGACGCGGCGCGCGACCTCGGTGTCCGGCTGCCAGGTCACCGCGGGCCAGTCCTCGAGCCGTGGCGGTTCGAGCCGCGCGGGACCGCTGCCGTCGAGGTGGAAATGAACGTGCCGGGTGGCGGCGCAGTTCGGGATCAGCGCGACCGGAA
The DNA here is from genome assembly GCA_003550945.1 of Thioalkalivibrio sp. GTDB lineage: Bacteria > Pseudomonadota > Gammaproteobacteria > Ectothiorhodospirales > Ectothiorhodospiraceae > Thioalkalivibrio. The sequence goes on from PULL01000017.1 coordinate 5,916, forward strand.
GGCTGGCCGCGTGGGTGGGGTAGTCGAGGATCTTCACGTCCAATACCGTGGTCAGGCCACCGAGACCCTGCGCACCGATGCCGAGCGCGTTCACCTTGTCCAGCAGCTCCAGGCGCAGTTCCTCGATCCGCGTCAGCGGGCGGCCGCCGGAGGCCTTTTCCTTCAGTTCGTGGATGTCTACCGGCGCCATCAGCGCCTCTTTTGCCATCAACGCGGCCTTTTCCGGGGTGCCGCCGATGCCGAGGCCCAGAATTCCCGGCGGGCACCAGCCGGCACCCAGCGCCGGGACGGTGCGCAGCACCCAGTCGACGATCGAGTCGGACGGGTTCAGCATCGCCATCCGGGCCTTGTTCTCCGAGCCGCCGCCCTTCGCGGCGCAGATCACCTCGAGGCCGTCACCGGGAACGATTTCGTAGTGCACCACGGCCGGCGTGTTGTCCCGGCTGTTGCGCCGGCTCCCGGCGGGGTCGAGCAGCACCGAGGCGCGCAGCTTGTTGTCGGGGTTCAGGTAGGCGCGGCGCACGCCTTCGTCGACCATCTGCTGCACGCCCATGGTCGCGTCCCAGCGCAGGTCCATGCCCACCTTCAGGAACACCACCGCGATGCCGGTATCCTGGCAGATCGGCCGGTGTCCCTCGGCGCACAGGCGGGAGTTGGTCAGGATCTGGGCAATCGCGTCCCGGGCCGCGGGCGACTCCTCGCGCTCCCAGGCCTCGCCCAGGGCGCGGATGTAGTCCAGTGGGTGGTAGTAGCTGATGTACTGGAAGGCATCCGCGATCGACTCGATGAAGTCCTGTTCACGTATCACGGTCATGGCGGCGCTCCGGGGTAGGGATCGCGTGCCATTCTACCCTGTCGCCGCGCACTCGGGCCGGCGATGTCACTGGCGAGAGATATGGGCCACGGACGGACACGGATGGACACGGAAAAAAGCTCGGAAGATGGGCGATTCCATCCATTCCTGTTCCGGGCCTGTGTGTTTCCGTGTTCTTCCGTGGCTGGAAATCATTTTTCGGCGTGCCTCAGCCCTCAAGGCACGAACGATGGGCCTGTGAACCGCCGTCCGGCGATTCGGATGCACTCCGCGGCAGAAGGTCGCGTGCCCGCTGGGGCGACTATTTCGATTGCTGTGGGTGGGTCGGGTTGTAGACGGGCCCGCCCCGTTCCTGATAGCGGCGGAGGATCGTCTGTCCCTGCCGGCGCAGCAGCGGGCCGCGCACCTCGATCCCCCGCAGGAGAAGTTCGTGTCGCCAGCGCGGCGTCGCCGGGCCTTCGTCGAAGCCGATCGCCTCCACGTCCTGGCGCGGGGTGGA
>PULL01000009.1 GCA_003550945.1 Thioalkalivibrio sp.
ACGCACCGCCCGACGTGCGTGAAGAGGCCGAGCGCCGCGTCAAGGAGGCGGGCTATCCCGACCGCCTGTACCTCGCCCGCGGCGGGTTTCTGGGCATGAACGGCCACTACTCTGCGGGCGTTTTGGAGGGCGTGGCGCACTTTCTGCCGCACATCCGCGACTGGCTCGCGCCCTAGCGGCAGTGCGTTTGCCCGCACCCCTGGCCCCCGAATTCCGGGCGCCCCGCCCTCCACCATTCGGGTCCGCCTGCAGCGGTTCGAAATCCGCTCCCGTCGGAGTCGTCCCGCGATAGGGAGAGGGGAAAACTCCCTCCCCCGTTTTCGGGGGAGGGTTGGGGAGGGGGTGCGGCGCCGGCCGGTCAGCGCAGCAGTGGGCCTTCGACGTTTCGCCGGGTTTCGGTACCGGCGAGCTGTTCGATCAGGGTGAGTGCGAAGTCCATCGCGACGCCGGGGCCGCGGCCGGTGACGACGCCGCCGTCCACTTCCACGGATGCGCCGGTGGAGGGTGTGCCGCTTGCGTCCAGTGCACCGGTATAGGCGGTCACGCGGCGGCCCTCGAGCACGCCGGCGCTGGCCAGAGCCTTCGGCGCGGCGCAGATCGCCCCGATCAGGCGGCCGCCATCCGCCTGCTGCCGGACCAGGGATTGCACCCGGGCATCGTCGCGCAGGTGATCGGCACCGGGCAATCCGCCCGGCAACACCACGAGGTCGAACCGATCCTGCATCACGTCCTCGAGCGCGCAGTCGGGAAGGATCACGGTGCGCCGGGAGCAGGTCACCGGGCCTGCCTCCAGCCCAGCGACCACCACCGTAAAGCCGGCGCGGCGCAGCAGATCGATGATCGTGACCGCCTCCAGCTCCTCGGCGCCTTGTGCGAGCGGAACCAGGACCCGGATGCGCTCCGGGTCCGCGCTCACAGGCGCGAACCCATGATGGCCAGGCCCTTCAGCAGGTTCAGCGCCTCGTACAGGCCGTAATCGCGCTGGGCGAGCGGCTCGCGCTCCTTGTCGTCGCGATCGACACCGTTCCGGTTGGTGTCGTTGTTGTCGCCGTCAAGGTGCCGCTGCAGGCTGGCCTCGTTCACCGTCGGCCCGTTGTCGTCCGCGCGGGTGACGGTGAGCGGCTCGATACGGATGTCGGGCTGGATCCCCTCGGCCTGGATCGAGCGTCCGTCGGGCGTGAAATAGCGGGCCGTGGTCAGCTTGATCGCGGTGTCCTGCGCCAGCGGCAGAATGGTCTGCACCGAGCCCTTGCCAAAGGTGGGCGAACCCATGATCACCGCGCGCCGGTGATCCTGCAGCGCGCCGGCGACGATCTCGGAGGCCGACGCCGAGCCTTCGTTTACCAGCACCACCATCGGGACCCCGCCGGCCACGTCGCCCGGGGACGCGGTATACCGGAACTGCGACTCCTGCAGCCGGCCCTCGGTGTAGACGATCAGGCCGCCGTCCAGGAACGCGTCGGAGACGCCGACGGCGCCGTTCAGCACGCCGCCCGGGTTATTGCGCAGGTCGAGCACCAGACCCTTCAGCGGCCCCTTCTCCTGCAGCCCCTCGACCGCACGCACCAGGTCGCGGGCGGTGCGGGCCTGGAAGTTCGTGATGCGAACGTAGCCGAAGCCCGGCTCCAGCAGCTCCGAGCGCACGCTCTGCACGCGAATGATGTCGCGGGTGATGGTGATGCGCTGCGGGCCTTCGACGCCATCGCGCATGATGGTCAGCGTGATGTCGGTGCCGCGCTTGCCGCGCATCTTGTTGACCGCGTCGGACAGTGTCATGCCCTTTACCGGCGTGTCGTCCAGCCGGATGATCAGGTCGCCCGCCCGGATTCCCGCGCGGCTGGCCGGGGTGTCGTCGATCGGCGCGATCACCTTGATGAAGCCGTCCTCCATGCCCACTTCGATGCCGAGCCCGCCGAATTCGCCGCTGGTTCCCACCTGCAGGTCGCGGAACTCGCGCTCGTCGAGGTAGGCCGAGTGCGGGTCGAGGCCGGACAGCATGCCCTTGATCGCGTTGTCGAGCAGTTCGCGGTCGTCGACCTCGGTGACGTAGTTGCGCTTGATGCGCATGTAGACGTCGGTGAAACGGCGCAGGTCCTCGATCGGCAGCGCCGCGTTGGCGCCGTCGTTGCGATCGGCGAACACGCCAATGGAAACACTGAGGAAGACCCCCAGGATGACGCCGGTCACCAGACCGTAGCCGACGCTGAAACGATTGTTCATGTTCTGATCCCCATGCGGGAAGTTGTTGATTGCATGTTATCACTGCCGGTGTGCCCGGCCGCAAGAAGCAGGCCTTACGGCAGGGACTGCGTGTTGATCACTTGGAGTGCCACCAGGGCCGTGGGTTCAATGTCTGACCGCGGTGGCGCAGTTCGAAATAAAGCCCCGGGGCGATCACGGTGCTGGTGGCTCCGGCGCGGGCGATCACGTCGCCGGCCGCCACCCGCTCCCCCTGGCGCGCGATCAGTTCGCGGGTGTTGCCGTACAGGCTCAGGTAGCCCTCGCCATGGTCGAGAATCACCACGAAGCCGTAGCCGCGCATCCAGTCCGCGTACACGGTCTGGCCGTCGTGAACCGCACGTACCGGGGTGTCTTCGCCGGTCTTGAAGACCTCGCCGCGCCAGGTCGCGTGCACCGCGCCGTTCCGGGGGCTGCCGTAGCGGTGCAGAAACCCGCCGTCGACCGGCGGCCGCAGCGTGCCGCGTCGGGCCGAGAAGCGCCCGCCGGCATCCGCGGGCGCGGCCCGCGGCTGCGCGGCCGGTGGCGGCGGGGGCCGCTCCTGCATCCGTCGCAGCACCTGCTCCAGGGTCTCGGCGTTGCGGGCGAGCCGCTCCAGTTCCAGCGCGTCGCTTTCGATCTGCCGCTCGACCTGGCCGAGCAATTCCGCCAGCTCATCCTCCCGGCGCGCAATTTCGCGCAGCGTGCGGCGTGCCTCCGTCTCGCGTGCGACCAGCTCGTCGCGCGCTAGGGCCAGTCGGTCGCGCGCCGCGGCCAGCGACGCCGCCTGCGCCGCCAGTTCCGCGAGCACCTCTTCGCGCCGGAGCTGGATGCGGGCATCGAGTTGGCGCTGATGGCGGGCCAGCCCCTCGTCTTCCGGGGTCCAGCCCCGATGGCGCTCCCGCAGCCACTGGGCGCGGAGCAGCTGCAGCGCCTGCTCGCGGGCCGCAGCCAGTTCGGCCTCCTGCCGCTCCGCCTCCTGCTCCCGCTGCGCGACGGCCCGGTTCTGCTCCGCCACCGCAGCCTGCAGGCCCCGCTGTTCTTCGCGCAGGCTCTGGCTGTGGCGTGCGACCTCGGCCGCGCGCTCCTCCAGCCGTTCGATTTCACGCAGACGCTGCCGCTGGTCGCGCTCCAGTGTGCGCATCGCCTCCCGCGTGGCTTCCAGCTCGGCGCCGGTCTCCACGGCCACGGCGGGGGGTACGCACAGTACCAGTGCCGCGATCAGCCAGCCAACCGGCTGTAATCGGAAGACTTTGTCGAGTTCAACCATTGCGCTCGTGACAATATCCGAGTAACTTTGATTGCTTATATTCCTCTAGACAGTCGTCTTCGTGCCATGATCTTTCTAAAAACCGGGTGTTCTGCCGTGACTCACGATCCCAGCTGCTTCGACGAACCCCTGATGACCCAGGACGAGGACATCGAGCGCGCGTCCCGCTCCCTCAAGGCGATGTCGCACCCGCTGCGACTCAAGATACTCTGCATCCTCGGTGACCGCGAGATCAGCGTGCAGGAGATCGTCGACCAAGTGGGGACTTCGCAGAGCAACATCTCCCAGCACCTCGGCATCCTGCGTGACAAGGGCATCCTGATCACCCGCAAGGACGCCAACCGCGTCTACTACCGCGTCGGCGATGCCCGCACGCTGCGCCTGATCGGGATGATGCAGGAAGTCTTCTGTGGATCGTGACGTCCGGGGTGGGTCCTGATGCTTGAACGTCTGCCGGAATTCCTGGGCAACCACCCGATCCTGACCGGCGCGCTGGTTGCGGTCATCGGGCTGATTCTCTACACCGAGTTCCAGCGTCTCACGCGCAAGTACCGGGCGCTTCCGCCCGGCGAAGCGGTGCGCGTGATGAACCAGGAAGGGGCGCTGGTGCTGGATGTGCGCGAGAACAACGAGTTCACCGGGGGCCGCATCGGTGGCGCCCGGCACATCCCGTTGGGCGTATTGAAGCAGAAAATCAAAGAGATAGAGCGCTACAAGGAGGCCCCGGTGGTGGTCTACTGCCGCACTGGCGCGCGCTCGGCGGTCGCCGCGTCGCAGCTCACGGCTGCCGGCTTCAGCGATGTCACCAACCTTCAGGGCGGTATTCAGGCCTGGCAGTCGGCCGGACTGCCGGTGAAAAAGAAATAGCGTCGCCCGATGCGCTTTCAGATTTACCTGACCGAGTTCTGCCCCTATTGCCGGATGGCGCGGGAGCTTCTCGACCGGCTCGGTTACGAGTACCAGGCGATCCACGTGGAGCTGGAGCCCTGCGAACGGCGGGTGATGGAAGAGCGCTCGGGGCGCACCTCGGTGCCACAGGTCTTTCTCGGCGACACGCACATCGGCGGGTATGACGACCTCGCCGAGCTGCACCGCTCGGGCGAACTGACCCGGCTGGTGGCCGAGTCTCAGGGCTCCGCGTCATGAGTGCGCCGGCGGCACCGCACCGGGTTTGCCCCCACTGCGGTCAGGTGAACCGGGTGCCGGACGCCAAGGCGCGGGACGCACGCTGTGGCGCCTGCCGCCAGCCGCTGTTCACCGGCGAGCCGGCCGAGGTCGATACCGCGCGGCTGGACCGGTTTCTGGGCCGTGACCAGCGTCCGCTTCTGGTCGATTTCTGGGCGCCGTGGTGCGGCCCCTGCCGGGTGATGGCCCCGCAGTTCGTCGAGGCGTCACGGCAGCTCGAGCCCGGCATGCGCCTGCTGAAACTGGACACCCAGGCGCACCCCGATGCCGGCGCGCGCTTCGGCATCCGCGGAATCCCGACGATGATCCTGTTCCACCAGGGCCGCGAGGTGGCGCGCCAGAGCGGCGCGATGTCCGCCTCCGATATCATGGGCTGGGCGCGGCAGGCCGCGCGCTGAAGCCCGGCCCCCAGCGGGCCCCTCCCTTTCACTTTCCGGCAACGAGACCACGACATGGCTGAAGAAACGAACACCGGCAGCAGCACCAACTCGGGCACTGCGCCCGGACCGGGCCAGGGGCCCGAGTTCGCCATCCAGAAGATCTACATCAAGGATCTGTCCTTCGAGGCGCCCGGGGCTCCCGGCGTGTTCCTGAAGGAGTGGAAGGGCGACACCAACGTGCAGATGAACACCAAGGCGCGTGCGCTGAACGAGCAGGAGGGGGTGTTCGAGGTGGAGTTGGGCCTCACCGTCACCACGACCTCGCAGGGCGAGACCGCCTACCTCGTCGAGGTGAAGCAGGCCGGGGTGTTCGTCGCGCGCGGGTTTCCGAAGGACCACCAGGGACACCTGCTCGGGGCCTATTGCCCGAACCTGCTGTTCCCGTTCGCCCGCGAGGTGGTCGCTGACATGGTGCTGAAAGGCGGCTTCCCGCAGATGCTGCTGCAGCCGATCAACTTCGATGCGCTGTACGCGCAGCACCAGCAGGAGCAGCAGCGGGGCGAGCAGGCCGGAGAGCCCGGTTCCGCGACCGTCTGACGTTCCCGGGCACTTCGCCGAGCCCCGACGCCGCAGCCGTCAGGATGGAAACGCCACCGCGCATCGTGGTTCTGGGAGCGGGCTCCTGGGGCACCGCGCTGGCCATGCAGGCCGCGCGCCTGCATCCGGACGTGCGGTTGTGGGCGCGTGCACCGGAGCAGGCGGCGCTGCTGGAGACGCGCCGGGAGAACGCCCGCTATCTGCCCGGCGTGCATTTTCCCGACAACCTGAGGGTGGTGTCGGACCGCGAGCAGGCGCTGCAGGGCCGCGACCTGATCCTGGTCGCGGTGCCAACCAGCGGCTTTCGCGAGACCCTGCGCTGGGTGGCGGCGCATATCGTTCCCGGGCAACGGGTCGCCTGGGCCACCAAGGGGCTGGAGAAGAGCACCGGCGCTTGGCTGCACGAGGTGCTGGCGGAGGAGTTGCCCGAGCAGTCGCCGGCGCTGCTGTCCGGCCCGTCCTTTGCCGGCGAGGTGGCCCGCGACCAGCCGACGGCGCTCACCGCCGCGGCAGTCGACCCCGAGGCCGGGAATCTGGTTGCGCGTGCGTTCCACGGACGCGCGATGCGCGTGTATCGCAATGAGGATGTGCTCGGGGTCGAGCTCGGTGGGGCGTTCAAGAACGTGCTCGCGATCGCTGCCGGGGTGTCGGATGGCGCGGGCTTCGGTGCGAATGCCCGGGCCGCGCTGATCACCCGCGGGCTGGCCGAGTTGCAGCGTTTGGGCGCGGCGGTGGGCGCGCGTCCGCATACGCTCACCGGCCTCTCGGGTCTCGGCGACCTGGTGCTCACGTGCACCGACGATCAGTCGCGCAACCGCCGGCTGGGGCTGTTCCTCGGGCAGGGTTTCGATCTGGACACCGCGCTGCGCCGCATCGGGCAGGCGGTGGAGGGCGCGGAGACGGCCCGAGTCGCGGTCGCGAAGGCAGGCGAAGCGGGAGTCGAGATGCCGATCTGCGCGGAGGTCCACGCAGTGCTGTACGAAGACCGGCCGGTCCGCGAAGCGGTCCGCCGTCTGCTCGAACGCGACCCGGTCGCCGAGTAGCGCGGCCTGGGGCTGCAACCCGGATACCTTCAGCGATGCGGCGTTTCAGCCGCTGCCCCGATAAGCCAGCTGCCGCCACGCCTCGTAGATCACCACCGCCGCGGCGTTGGAGAGGTTCAGGCTGCGGCTGCCGGGGAGCATCGGGATGCGCAGGCGCTGCTCGGGCGGAAGGCGGTCCAGCACCGCCTGTGGAAGTCCGCGGGTTTCCGGCCCGAACAGGAAGCCGTCGTCCGGCAGGAAGGCGGGGTCGCTGTGGGGGCGGGTCGCTCGGGTCGTCAGCGCGAACAGCCGGTGGAAGGGCGCCGATTCCAGGCAGGCGTCGAGGCTGGCATACTCCTGGATTTCGGCGAACTCGCGGTAGTCGAGCCCTGCCCGGCGCAGCCTGCGCTCGTCGAGCGCGAAACCCAGCGGGTGGATCAGGTGCAGCCGGGCGCCGGTGTTCGCGGCAAGACGGATGATGTTGCCGGTGTTCGGCGGTATCTCCGGTTCATAGAGGACGATATGCAACATGGCTGAGCATCCCGCTGACCC
>PULL01000119.1 GCA_003550945.1 Thioalkalivibrio sp.
CACGTCGAAAAACATGGTTTGCATTCGCTCGTCGCGGATGCTGATCGCGGTGTCGACACTGGTCAGGTCAATGGCCACGTTCGCCTCGCCGGCCTGCGAGACGTTCCCCGAGAGGCGGTTGAAGGTATTCAACTCGGTGACGTTGACATTCTTGGTGGTCAGGTAGAACAGCGCGGACTCGGCGTTGTTCAGGGTCCAGTCTGCGGACGCCGCGCTGGCGGCCAGTATTGACACGAGTGCAACGGCGGTTTTCTTGCTCAACATTGGGTTCCTCCATTCCTGAATTATTTTGTTGTGATTCCGGGTGCACACGTCCATAAGGCGGGCTGGTGATCGGTCCGCGAAGACTCAAGCGCCCAAGTGTGCACGGACAACTTCTGATCCGGACCGGCAGTTGAACCTCTTTGTCAACCACCCGGTCCGTGTGGCTAAGGTACGGGGTGGGAAGAACTTGCGTCAACCGAAAGCGCAGTGAATGCGATTTCAACGGAAGCGGTTGAGCCGCTAACGGCCGGCTCAGGGGGCACCAAGCCCGGTAGCACGGGTAACGGACCTCGTGGGTGAAGCTGCCGAAAGCGGTTGCGGCTGGAACCAGACCGTTCGCGACCCAAAACGGGCAGCCAAAGAGTGTAGATCAGTGGCTGGAGTCGAATTTGGGGCCGACCGTCGGAACTGGTCGTTGGGGCCTACATCGAGACCTGGCGGGTCACCGGACTGGCCGCATGCAGGTGGGCCCGGTCCCGCCAGTCCCGATTATTCCGCGGTCGATCGGCGGGACCGCGCGAATTGTTCTGCAACCTCGACGGAAGGCCGACCCGTCAGCTGGCTGACGATCACGATGGCGACCGTTGCGAAAATGAAACCGGGAAGCAGCTCGTAGACGTCGAAGACCCCGCCGGAAAGCTCCTTCCAGACAATGACCGTCAGCGCACCCACAACCATGCCGGCCAGCGCTCCGTTGCGGTTCATGCGTGACCAGTAAAGTGACAGGATGATCACCGGCCCGAAGGCTGCGCCGAAGCCACCCCAGGCATAGGCCACCAAGTCCAGCACGCCGGCCTCGGGGTCCATCGCCAGATACAGGGCAATGCCCGAGACCCCGATGACAGCGGCACGGCTTACCCAGACCAGTTCCGTCGCACTGGCACCCGGGCGCACCATGCGGCGATAGAAGTCATTGGTAATGGCGCTGGCGGAGACGATCAATTGTGAGTCGATGGTGCTCATGATCGCTGCGAGGATGGCGGCCATGAGTACGCCAGCCACCCAGGGGTTGAATAGCGCTCGGATCAGCTCGATGAGCACGGTCTCGCCGTCGGCGAGCGGAGCATCCGCGAAGTAGGCGATCCCCAGATAGCCTGTCGCAATGGCACCGACCAGTGCCAGCACCATCCAAGTCATGCCGATCAGCGTTGCCCGCGGCACGTCGCGTTCGGAGCGCAGGGCCATGAAGCGCGCCAGAATGTGGGGTTGGCCGAAATAGCCGAGGCCCCAGGCCAGCAGGGAAATCATGCCCATGAAGGTCATGCCCTTGAGGATCGCCGTGTGGCTTGGATCGACGCTGACCACTTCGACCTGGACACTGCCCCAGCCGCCAACCAGCACAACCACGAACATAGGCACGACCAGCAGCGTCAGGAACATCAGGATGCCCTGTGCAAAATCAGTCCAGCTCACCGCGAGAAAGCCGCCCAGGAAGGTGTAGCTGATGATCACGATGGCACCGACCCACACCGCCGTCTGGTATTCCATCCCGAAGGAACTCTGGAACAAGAGCCCGCCGCCGACCAGCCCAGCCGAGATATATAGGGTGAAAAACACCAGGATCACCACCGCTGAAATCAGGCGGAGCAGTCGGGTACGGTCGCCAAAGCGGTGTTCGAGGAAGTCCGGGATGGTGAGAGAGTCGTGCGCCAGGACGGTGAAGCGCCGCAGCCGGCCGGCAACGAACACCCAGTTCAGAAAGGCGCCGACGACCAGACCCACTCCGATCCAGAGTTCGCTCAGCCCGGAAACATAGACCGCGCCCGGCAACCCCAGGAGCAGCCAGCCGCTCATGTCGGAAGCGCCGGCACTGAGTGCCGCGACCCCGGGGCCCAGCCTACGGCCCCCGAGCACGTAATCCGAGAGGTTATTCGTGCTGCGGTAGGCAACGATTCCCAGGGCCAGCATCACCGCGAGATAGGCGGCAAAGGTGGCGAGCGTCGGCAAGGGCATGTTCATTCAGGGAGTTCCTTGAGAGGCGCCTGCGGCATGTGAATGATGGCGTTCAGGCGTGAGACAGCGGGCACCCCTCACCCCTGGCGACACCCTACTTTGCATCCAGTGACGGCGGCAAGTGACTGCGCCTGGTCTGCAGCGCGGGCAGGTCCGAGAGCCGGCAGCCGGATCTCGACCCTGAGCACCCCCCGGGCGCCCGTGCGGCAGGGACGGCATTGGCTTCGAGAGCGGTCACTGAGGTGGCTTTGGGTTTGTGCGCGGAGGATTGCCGCAAACGGTGAACGGGGCTGATTGCGACGCCCCTTCGGCGCCAGGTCGAGCCCGAGGCTTCGGTTCGTTGTTTTGGTCACAACGGCCGTTCAACGCGGCCAAAGAACCGACATCCCGAGCCTTTACTTCTCATGATCAGTAAGTCCGCTTGGTCCCACCTCGATCTGTTGGTTCATCCCAAAATGGCGTGAAGCGCCTGTTTCAGTTCCGGGTAACGGAACTCGAAGCCTTCATCCAGGAGGCGTTTCGGCATCATGCGGTTGCTGACCAGCAGAAGTTCGGACATCTCGCCGAACAGCAGGCGCAGAACCGGCTCGGGCATTGGCAACAGGGTGGGGCGTTTCAGGGCTCTGCCGAGCGCCTGGGTGAACTCCGCGTTGGTGACCGGATTCGGGGCGCTTGCGTTGTAAGGACCCGAAGCCTGTTCGTTTGCCACCAGCCAGTGGTAGATGGCCACGATGTCGGCCCGGTGGATCCACGGGAAATAGTGGCTCCCGGAGCCCAGGCGCCCGCCGGCGCCGATCTTGAATGGGAACAGCATCTTGGCCAGAGCCCCACCGTCGCGGTCCAGTACCACGCCGGTGCGGACCAGGCACACGCGCACGCCCAGGGATTCCGCCTTCAGCGCCTCGTTTTCCCACTGCGCGCACAGATCATGCGTGAAACCGGCGGTCGGGGACGTGTCTTCGGTGATGATGCGGTCGCCCTGCTCGCCGTAGTAGCCGACGGCAGAGGCGGAGATCAGGGCCTTGGGCGGGCTTTCCATGCCCTGCATCCATTCGACCAGTTTTCGGGTGGTGTCCACGCGGGAGTCGACCAGGAGTCGCTTGCGGGCCTCCGTCCATCTGCCGTCCGCGATCGAAGCCCCGGCCAGGTTGATGATCGCATCGGGGCTTGGTCCGGTCAGTTCGTCGAGTTCCTGGATGGCCCTAACGCCCGGGGCGACCTCAGGATCTGATTGCCGGCTCCAGACAACGACGTCGTGGCCCTCTCCTGTCAGCTTTGGGCACAAGGCCTGTCCGATGAAACCGGTGCCACCCGAAACCAGAATACGCATAAGACCACCTGTCGATTGAGAGAGCCGCCCGGTGTGAAGGGGCGGGGACACGGAAGAATCAGAAGGGCAGCCGCTGCCCCTCGTAATCGAAAAACTCGCCCGATTGCTCGGGTTCGAGGCCGTCCAGCACCTCGAGCAACCGGCCCGCGGCGTATTCAGGCGTCAGCACTTCGGGCGCACGGCTGCGATACGGTGCCGACAGCCGGGTTGCAACCGTGCCCGGCTGCAGGGAGGCTACGACCACCTGCCGATGGCTGAAGCGCAGCTCCACCGCGGCCGTGCGAAGAATCTGATTCAGGGCAGCCTTGGACGCCCGGTAACTCACCCAGCCACCAAGACGGTTGTCCTCAATGGACCCGACCCGTGCCGAGAGCGACGCGAAGATCGCGCGGCGCTTGCGGGGTAACAACGGCGTCAGATGCTTCAGAAGCAGAGCGGGGCCGATCGCGTTGACCGCAAAAGCCCGCGCCATCACCGCCGGATCGATTTCCGAGAGCCGCTTTTCCGGGCGGTGACCCTCGATGGTCAATACTCCCGTGGCGTCGATCATCAGGTCCCACTCGGCCGCTCGCTCGCGCAGCCACGCGGCCGCACTGGCTACGCTCGCCTCGCTGGTGATATCGATCGGTGGCTCCGAGTTGCGGGAGAGTGCAGCGACATCGTAGCAGTTCGGGTCGTTTCGCAGGTGTTCCACGAAGGCCTGCCCCAAGCCACCGGTGGCGCCGATCACGACCGCGCGAAACGAACTGCCCAGCGAATCCATGGCGATCCTGACATCAAGGGATTCGTCGGGTTCCACCGGTATTCAGTCATCGAGCCCCCGGGGGGCTTCGACAGGCTTGACGTCGGCCCGAATGTCGTTCTACTTCGTGCGAAACGCGACGCCGTACATGGCCCGGAATCCCGAGTCTTTCTCAGGCTCTCCTGCCGCGTCTACCGTCGTTCGTTCACACCGCGCAGTTGAGAACCTCCTGAGGGTGCCCTCTGAACCGGTGTTGCCCGACCGGGAGCGAGTGCGGCCACTGTCGAAGGTCGTTGACAGTGGCCGCAAGCATTCCGCCGAACGGAGCGGTGTACGACTTAGGGGATCAATACTGCGTCGATCACGTGGATGACCCCATTACCGGCCATCACGTTGGTTGCCGTGATGTCCGCACCGCCGATTTGCGCCTGCTCACCGTTCAATGTCACCTGCAGCGTCGTTCCGGAAAGAGTCTCCAGGGATTCGCTCGCCAGCACTTCGTCGGCCGGGAGGCGCCCGGAGACGATGTGGTGCTGCAGCAACCGCTCGAGCTCAGCCCGGTTCTCAGGCTGCAGCAGGTTTTCCACCGTGCCTTCCGGCAGCGCGGCAAATGCGTCGTCGGTTGGTGCGAACACCGTGAACGGTCCCTGAACGGACAGCGCATCCTTCAGACCGGCAGCCTCGGCGGCCGCGAGCAGGGTGTCGAACTGTCCCGCGCGCTGCGCGACGGTGGCAATGCAGGCGAAGCCTGCAGGGAACATGACCTGTTCCACGACATGGATGATGCCGTTGTCCGCGCTGATGTTGGTCTGCAGGACACGCACCCCACCAACGCGCACTTCATCGCCTTCCACCTCGACGTTCAGCGGGGTGCCAGCCAGGCTTTCGAGCTCGCCGGCCTCGACGACACCGGCCGCGTCGATGCGACCTGCCACGACGTGATGCTGTAGCAGCGAGCCCAGCGTGTCACGGTTCTCAGGCTGCATCAGGTTGTTCACCGCTGCCTGGGGCAATTCGGCAAAGGCCGCATCCACGGGTGCGAAAACCGTGAACGGCCCCTTGGTTGCCAGCGCCTCGGCCAGGCCGCCGGCCGTTGCCGCGGCGAGAAGGGTATCGAAACCGCCCGCAGCTTGCGCCACGGCGGCGATGGAGTTGCCTGCCGTGTCCGCTTCCGGTTGGCCGTGTTTCTGGGGACCGTATGCCCCTTTACGCGTTGCCCCCTTCTTGCCCGGAGCGTGATACGGCATGCCGTGGTGCATCGGTCCATACGGCCCCATGCCCTTCATCCCCCTGTGGGGCGGACCGTAGAACCCAGGGGGTGGTGGCAGGGGGCGATGGTGGCGCGGATGCATCCAGGGCCCGGAGCGATGATGGTGCCACCGGTCCCAGCCTGCCTGGCTTCCCGAATAGGGCATGCCGGTCGACCAGGCTGGGCGATCGGGGCTACCGTGCATGCCGTGGTATGCAAATGCAGGTGATGCAAAGAGCGTGAGCAGACTGGCTGCGAGAACCACTCGGTACGACTGTTTCATCCCAGATTCTCCGTATGGATTCGGGTGGAAAGAGGTACACTCGATTGCCGGGGACTCCGGCAATGCGGGTGGGAACGGGAAGTTCCGCACAGAATTCCACCCCCTCTGAGTGAGCAGGGTTTTGTATCGCTCGCGCCGCGCGTGCGGGCTCACAGCTGAATGCGACGGGATCCTGGACAAGGAGCGGGTTCCGTGTGCACGACCCCAAGCACAGGGGGCTTCCGGCTAACCCGCTTTCTCGGGGGCACCCAGACCGTTACCGACGATCAACTCCGGGATCTGCTGCCGGAAGCGGAAGAAGCCGTGCGTCGCGTGGGGCCAGGCGAGGTCGTCCCATTGGCGCCGCAGCGTAACGATTTCGATCCCGTCGGCCTCGAGTTCGCGGGTGAGGCGCTGCAGGCCGTCCGCCAACGGCCCGACCGGCGCTTCTGTGGTCACGACGGTACGCACCTGGGCGGAGTCACAGTGTTGGCGGAGCGGATCCGCTTGCAGGGAATCTAGGATGTACACAGACGGCTTGCCATCGCGGTTCAGACGATCTGCCGTGTCCGCGGCCAGGGACGCCACGAACCGGGTCGCGCGCGGGCCGAAGGGCCAGGGGTGATCCGGATGGCCGCCGGCTGTGACCGACGCGGCGCGCATGTCGGCTCCCGGTGGAATCAGTTCGTGCGCGGAGAAATCGTCCCCATGCAGCAGGAGGATGAAGGGGCGATCCGGGGGCAGGGTGGCCGCTGGCTGGAGCGGAGCCGGCGGAGGTGGCGTCTCGTTGCGGATGGGTTGTGCCCGCGAGGCCAAGCCCTGTGGCCGGTAACGGGTTCCCGTGTGTTGCTCGATATTGTCAGGCCGGGCGAGGTAGGTCTTGCCAGGTGTCTGGATCCCGGCCACCCAGCGCCAACCGAGCGTGTTCGACGCCGGATCGGCGTCCAGCAGGTGGCGCAGGAAAAAATCGGCGCCCAGGCTCCACGGCAAGCGCAGCGTAAAAATCCAGATCGAGGCGAACCACATGCGCGTGTGATTGTGCAGATAACCCGTCTGCACCAGTTCCCGCGCCCAGTCGTCGAATCCATCGATGCCGGTACGACCGTCCTCCGCACAGGCCACGCCCGCGCGCAGGTACGACGACCGCTCCAATCGCTCGCGATCCGCATCCCGCTCCTCCAGGAATGCCTGCCACACCTGCGGCCGCATCTGCAGCCATCCTTTCCAGTAGGTTCGCCAGAACACCTCCTGGATGAATTTCTCCGCCGCCTGCGGCGAATGCTGCCGCATCACTGACGCCAGCACCTCGTGTTCGGTGAGCACGCGGTGGCGGATGTAGGGCGAGAGCATGGACACGTTGTCGCGCAAACCCGGTCCCGGATC
>PULL01000046.1 GCA_003550945.1 Thioalkalivibrio sp.
CAGGAGCGCCTGTAAGTCCTCGTTTTCGGGGTCGATAAAGTAGCCCAGGATGTGGATCTCTTTATCCCCTTCCAGGGCGGAAAGCTCGATGCCGGGGATGACCTCCAGGCCGAGCTTGCGGCCGGCCGCGAGAGCGGGCTGGAGGCCGCCGGTGGCGTCGTGGTCGGTAACGGCCACGGCCCCGAAGCCGGCCTCTTTGGCGGCTTCGATTAGCGCTGCCGGAGAGAGCAGGCCGTCTGAGAAAGTGGTGTGCAGGTGCAAATCGGCCGGGCCGGGATCGATATAGCCCTGCTGCTCGAGGTAAGCGATGATCTTAGCGGCGCTTTCGGAGGCGCTTTCCCGGCCGGTCTTGAGCTCGATTTCAGGTGCTTCCGGGGGCTCGTAGGGATCTGAGATGCCGGTAAAGTGGGCTATTTCCCCGCTGCGGGCCCGGGCGTAAAGGCCCTTGGCATCCCTTTTTTCGCAGAGCTCCAGGGGGGTGTTGACATAAATTTCGACGAAGGAGCCGATCAGCCGGCGCGCTTCTTCGCGGGCCCGGCGGTAGGGAGAGATGAAGCAGCAAAGCGTGATGATGCCGTTCCTGGTTAGAAGGGCGGCCACGAAGCTGTTGCGGCGGATGTTTTCATCGCGATCGGCCCGGCTGAAGCCTAAGTCGCGGGCCAGGTGCTCCCGGACCACGTCGCCGTCCAGCCGTTCCACCGGGAGCCCTTTTGCCAGAAGCCTTTTTTCCACTTCCAGGGCCACGGTGGTCTTGCCGGCGCCGCTCAAGCCCGTGAACCAGAGGGTAACCCCTTTTTGTGGCTGCATGGCAAGCTCCCTTCCCCGTCCCGATCAGGACTGCCTTGGCAAAACGGCAGGGTTAAAAATGAAGAAGCGCTAGGACGGAAAATCGTACCCGAAATAATCCAGTTCAAAAGAGTATAAATCCTTGACAATGCTGATAGACTGGGCATCATAGTAATCTTTCAGGGGGATCTGGTCGTTGCGCATGCCTGTCTTCAGCCGGGGGACCTGGTCCGGCTCGAAGGGCACCTGCAGCCTTGTGCAGACCTCCCGGATGCCTTCCTGCAGGTTTTCGTAGCGGATAAAATAATCGAGGCAGACCCGGCCCTCGATCAGGTACTTGTCCCGGTCAATGACCCGGCCCCCGCTTTTAAGCCAGTTCCTGAAAGAGGCGACGTCGTCAGCCTGC
Source organism: Thioalkalivibrio sp. (assembly GCA_003550945.1). Taxonomy (GTDB): domain Bacteria; phylum Pseudomonadota; class Gammaproteobacteria; order Ectothiorhodospirales; family Ectothiorhodospiraceae; genus Thioalkalivibrio. The sequence goes on from PULL01000046.1 coordinate 1,193, forward strand.
AGCAGCCGGGGGTCGATCATTTCCTTCCTTATAATATAGTAGAAGTGGGACAGGAGTTTATCGAAGGGATTTCTGATCACGCAGAACTTAAAATAGTCCTCCCAGAGCTGATCGCCGAGCTGTTCCTTGATCTGCCGGGCCGGCATGTGGTTGTACCAGGCCGGATCTTTTTTGCCCCGGCCCCGGTAGCCGATGATCCCTTCTTTTCGGACCGATGCTTCCCGGGCGTGGCTGAACTGCCACTGGCCCCGGGGCAGGCAGTACTTCTCAAAGTAGCTCTCCACGCTGGTGCCGGCCGTTTTTAAGGTCTTGGTATAGATAAAGCGCTTGCGGTGACTGACGAGCATGTTTTCTTCCCACCTACCAGGGTTTAAAGATAATCCCTTTTTTCTGCAGGTACTCCTTTATGGTGGCTACCGTCTTGTCCTGGGAAAAAGTTTCGGGGATGTGGAGGTCGATGTCCACAGCGGTATTGACCTCTTCGCCCAGCCAGACGGTGGCGATTTTTTCATGGTTGACGCCCAGGCCGAGCTGCCTGACATCTTCACGGGTCAGCTCGATCACCGAGACAATTAAAATCAGCCCGGCATCGAGCATGATATTGGCCACTTCGGCCAGGCGCCGGAAGTGCTCTTTTTTATCATTTTTTACAGAAGCCTTGATGTCGGCATCGATCCCGTAAAGCAGGTTGCCCATGCTGAAGAAGTAAACCGGCTTGCCTTCCTCGAAGAGCTTCTTTTCCAGGGCCTTGGCCACCTGCTTACGGTTGATCTCTTTTTTACCGGTCACCAGGACCAGGGTCGGTTTCTGGTTGTAGCGCTCGGCCCTTTCTTCTTCCTCGACGCAGCCCTTTTCCCACTTGATATTGCGCAGATGCACCTTTTCCCTGGTGGCCTGGTGGATATCTGCTAAGGCTTCCTCCACGATCCCCCCGCCTGCGATCTCGTAGTTGTCGACGATGACAAAGCGGCTGGTCTGGACCAGCACGTCGGGCGGGTCAAAGGCGATATCCCGGTCCAGTTTTAAAATACACTCGGCCACGTCATGTTTGTCCAAGTAATCTTTGCGGGTTACTGCGAGGCTAGAGGCATCGATGATCTTGACCACTTCTTCCAGGGTGGCCCCGATCCTGGCCGTGCCCAGCTTGAAGAGGTACTGCTTCTGCTTGCGGAAGGGTTCACGGCCCAGCCAGAAGATGTTGGCCCGGATCCGGGAGGTAACCCCGGGTTTGAGCTGCCCGGCCAGGGTGGCGATCTCGCCCCGGGAAACGAAAACCTGCTCGGCAAGAGTAAAGCCGGCGGCGTAACCGGTGCTGAGGCTGTCTTTTTTACTTTCGTTAAAGGCCTCGATCGATTTAACCCGGCTCATTTTGCCGGAGGGATAGAAGATGACCCGGTCGCCTACTGTAAGGGTCCCGGCTTCGACGGTGCCGGCGATGATCCTGCGGTTGTCGCCGTCGCGGGTAAATTTATAAACACCCTGCACGGGCATCCGGAAAGGCTTGTCTTGGTCCGGTTTTTCGCCCTCAAAGGCGTCCAGTATTTCCAGCACGCTGGGTCCGCGGTACCAGGGCATTTTTTCAGAGAGGGCGGCGATGTTGTCGCCCTGCATACCGCTGACGGGGATAAAACAGGGGGGCTCGATTCCGATCTTTTCTAAAAAAACGCGGTATTCTTCCATGACGGTCTCAAAAACCGCCCGGCTGTAATCGACCAGGTCCAGTTTGTTGATCAGAACGGCAACCTGCTTGATGCCCAAAAGAGAAAGCATGTAGCCGTGGCGGCGGGAATTTTCCTGGACCCCCTCGGTGGCATCGATGACCAAAAGGGCCGCTTCGGCCCGGGAGGCGCCGGTAACCATGTTTTTTAAAAATTCGATATGACCGGGAGCGTCGATGATGATATAGTTTCTTTGCTCCGTCTTGAAAAAACAGCGGGCCGAGTCGATGGTGATGCCCTGGGACTGCTCGTCCTTCAAGGCGTCGAGGAGAAAGGCATACTCGAAGGGCCTGGCGTTACGCCGGCAGAATTCCCGGACCAGTTCCAGCTTGCCCTCGGGCAGCGAGCCGGTGTCGGCCAGGAGGCGCCCGATAACGGTGCTCTTGCCGTGATCGACGTGCCCGACGATGGCAATATGCATATTTTCCCGGCCCTCGGCCAGGCGGTTTCCTTCCAAATTAACTGCCGTCATCTTGACCTCCTACATGTAGCCATCTACCCGCAGGGTTTCCAGGCCCCCGCCGTCTTCCTTATCCTGTTCGCGGCCGGAACGTTCGGCAATCTTGGAAAACTGGCCGGTTTTAAGTTCCTCCACGATTTCTGCCACATTTTTAGCCGTCGATTCCACGGGCCTGGTGCAGGGCGCACAGCCCAGGGAACGGTACCTGGTGCCCTCCCCCTGGTTATAGTAGAGAGAGACGGTGGGGATCTTTTCCCTGCTGATGTATTCCCAGATATCGAGCTCGGTCCAGTCCAGCAGGGGGTGGATGCGGACGTGGGTGCCCGGGGAAAAATCAGTTTTATACTGGTTCCAGAATTCAGGCGGCTGGTCGGCCAAATCCCAGTTGCTCTTTTTGCCGCGGGGCGAAAAGTACCTTTCCTTGGAGCGGGTCCCTTCCTCATCCGATCTGACCCCCACGATAACGCCGCTGTAGGGCTCGCGGTTGTGATCGAGTTCGTACTTGCCGGTATCATGGTTCAGGCGGTAGCGGGGCCAGTTCCCGCTCAAGGTATTGATCAGGGCCTCTGTTTTAAGCAGTTTGCAGCACTGCAGGCGGGTGCAGTTGCCGTCGGGAAAGGTCTGCTTTTCCTGGAGGGCCTTAAAGTTCTGCCCGTAGATCATATCCAGGCGCCACTTCAAGGCGAGCCTGTCCCGGTAGGCGATCATCTCCGCTATTTTAAAGCTGGTATCGATATGGACCAGGGGGATGGGGACGTGGCCGAAAAAAGACTTGCGGGCCAGCCAGAGCATAACGGTGCTGTCCTTGCCGACGGACCAGAGCATGCAGAGGCTCTTGAACTCGCTGTAGGCCTCGCGCAGAATGTGGATGCTTTTGTTTTCCAGCCTGGTCAGGTGGTCCATATTTTTTCTCTCCTAGGTAAAGTATTTTATAACAAACCGGCCCAGCCGGCAAGAGCCATCAGGCCCAAAGCGGTAAAAAAAGCGAGGACCGGGGCGGCCAGCCAGGTCGCTAGGAGCCTGGTGATGGTCTTCCTGGAGGCAATATCTTTAGGGCCCCCTTTTAAGAGGCTCAGGGCAATGATGGCAAAGGTATTCATCTGGACTAAGGAGGCCGGTATGCCCCTGGTCGTGGAAGCCACAAGCAGCAGGCTGGCGGTAATAAAAGCAATTAAGGCCGCCCCCTGGGGCCCGATAGCGATGATATCTTTGCCGGTAGTCTGCAAGACCCGGCCGCCCAGCACCGAGCTGCCGATGCCGAACCAGGGTGCTACCAAAAGGACGCTGAGGAGGGGGACAAATAAGCTGCCGGCCCCGGCCCCCAGGTTCAGCTCGTTAACCATCATCGAAGCGATGGGCCCGGCGGCGTTAGCCACGTTGTTGGAACCGATCGAAAAAGCGACGTAACAGGAACAGGCCAGGGTGATCAGGGCCCAGAGGGACCTCTGCCGGACGGTATTAAAACCCTGCCGGCCGCTGTTGCGCTTGATTTTGAGCAGGACCCGGCCGGCAACATAGGTAACGATGAAACTGAGCAGGGGCAGGATGAACCAGGTCGGGATGATTTCTAAAAACAGCTTGCCCGTCTGCAGTTTCTCCAGGTAAAGGGCGCAGCCGGTTAAAGCAAACACGGTGGACTGGCTGGTGGACTGGGGCACCTTGAGGATGGTGGCAAATAATATGGAGAGGGCCGAGGCCAGTAAAATTATGGAAACCAAAAGGGTGGTCATTGCTTCCGCCGGCAATATGGCCCCGCCGATGGTCTGCACCACCTTGCTGCCGGCTAACAGGGCGCCCAGCATGACGAAGGCCCCGAACAGGGCCGGGATGTAGTCCTTTTTAATCAAATCGGCCCCGTAGAGGGCCGAAAAGGAGGGCGCGGTGCCGCTGCCGCCCATGTTAAAGGCCAGGAAAAAGGCGATAATGATCGGTATCAGGTAGATGTATTCACTGCTCATGGGCTTGTCTCCTTCGTTTTTTTCTCCTGGGGGCCCGATCTGCTTTCAGGCCCCGCCGGAGCCGTTGATGGTCTTTACAGGTTGGGGTAGCGTTTTTTGAACCACCGGTAGGTGTGCTCGATACCCCGGTAAAGATCGTAGTGCGGCTCCCAGCCCAGGGCCCTGATCCGGCTGATGTCGAGCAGCTTGCGGGGGGTTCCGTCGGGCCTGGTGGGGTCCAGTTCGATTTTGCCCTCGAAGCCGACCACGGTTTTGACCATTTCGGCCAGCTCCAGGATGGTGACCTCTTTTCCGGTGCCCACGTTAATGATCTCGCTGTCGTTATAGTGAAGCATCAGGAACAGGCAGGCGCCAGCCAGGTCGTCGACGTGCAAAAACTCCCGGCGCGGCGTCCCGCTGCCCCAGATTTCGACCCGCCTGCGGCCGGCAATCTTGGCCTCGTGGAACTTGCGGATCAGGGCGGGCAGGACGTGGGAGCTCTCCAGGTCGAAGTTGTCGCCGGGCCCGTAGAGGTTGGTAGGCATGATTGAAATAAAGCGGGTCCCGTGCTGGCGGTTATAGGACTGGCACATGGTGATCCCGGCGATCTTGGCCACGGCGTAGGGCGCGTTGGTGGGCTCCAGGGGGCCGCTTAAGAGGTGCTCTTCCTGCATGGGCTGGGGGGCGTGGCGGGGATAGATGCAGGAACTGCCCAAAAAAAGCAGCTTCCCGACCCCCTTGAGGAAGGCCTGGTGGATGACATTGGTCTCGATGACCAGGTTGTCGTAAATAAAGTCGGCCGGGTAGGTGCTGTTGGCCATTATACCGCCCACCCTGGCGGCGGCCAGGAAAACGCAGTCCGGCCGTTCCCGCTCGAAAAAGCGGGCCGTTTGGCGCTGGTCCCGCAGGTCCAGCTGCCGGCTGGTGCGGGTAACCAGGTTGCTGTAGCCTTCCTGTTCCAGCCGGCGCTTGATGGCCGAGCCGACCAGGCCCTTATGGCCGGCTATATAAATTTTGCTGGTTAGCTCCATTATATTTATAGCCCTCCCTGAGGCAAACCGTTTCATGTTCCGCTTCCTTGAGATCGCTTTCCACCATCATTTTGATCAGCTCACGGAAACTGAGCTTTGGAGTCCAGCCCAGCTTTTCCCTGGCCTTAGAGGCATCTCCGAGCAGCATTTCCACCTCGGTGGGCCGGAAATAGGCCGGATCGACTTCAACCAGGACCCGGCCGGTTTTCTGGTCCAGGCCTTTTTCTTCGACCCCCTGGCCCTCCCAGGCCAGCTCGATCCCTGCTTCCCGGAAGGCCAGCTGGCAAAACTCCCTTACGGTCCGCGCTTCGCCGGTGGCGATGATATAATCGCCGGGCTCGTCCTGCTGGAGCATGAGCCACATCGCTTCGACATAATCGCCGGCAAAGCCCCAGTCTCTTTTGGCCTTTAAATTACCCAGGAACAATTTCTGCTGCAGGCCCAGCTTGATCCGGGCCACGGCCCGGGTGATCTTGCGGGTCACGAAAGTCTCGCCCCGGATGGGGGATTCGTGGTTGAAGAGGATGCCGTTGCTGGCATGGATGCCGTAGGCCTCGCGGTAGTTGACGATGATCCAGTAGCTGTAGAGCTTGGCCACCCCGTAGGGGCTGCGCGGGTAAAAGGGCGTGGTTTCTGTTTGCGGTATTTCCCGGGCTTTTCCGAACAGCTCGCTGGTCGAAGCCTGGTAACAGCGGACCCGCTGCTCCATTTTCAGCACCCGCAGGGCCTCCAGGAGGCGCAGGGTGCCCAGCCCGTCGGAGTTGGCCGTGTACTCG
>PULL01000270.1 GCA_003550945.1 Thioalkalivibrio sp.
AATACCTGGCCACGCTTCTCCACCACCTGCTCGTTCAGCCAGCTCTCGATCACCATGTAGCTGCCGAGCAGGCTGATGCCGTTGATCAGGCGCAGCACCCACCACACCACGGGGTCTACCCACAGCGCGTGCGCCAGCGCAGCCACCGCGGAAACCGCCGCCAGCGCGGCGAACGTGCGGATGTGCCCGACACGGGCGATCACCGCGGGAATCAGCCATGAGCCGACGATGTAGCCGATGAAGAACGCCGACATCACGATGCCGATCGCGAGTTCCGAGAACCCCTCGGACTCGGCGCGCAGGCCCAGCAGCGTGCCGATGAGTCCAGACCCCATCAGCAGGATTCCCATGCCCAGCAGCAGGCTGTAGACGGAGCGTAGGCTGGAGCCCATGGGCTGAGTTTCCTTGGCCTTTGGGGTGGGCGGAAGAGCCAGTATAGTGTAGCGAATCTGTTTAACGCCCCGCCCGGCCTGGCCTTGTCCGGGGCCGCCCACCGTATTCAGTTCCGGAATCCAACCATGCAGGACTTTGACCCCAGGGAGTACGCACCCGAGACCGTCGCGGTGCGCGCCGGCTACCGGCGCACGGCGGAGAACGAGCACTCGGAGGCGATCTTCCCGACCTCGAGCTTCGTGTTCTCGAGCGCGGCGGAAGCCGCCGCGCGCTTCGGCGGCGACATCCCCGGCAACATCTATTCGCGTTTCACCAACCCCACGGTCCGGGCGTTCGAGGAACGCCTGGCCGCGATGGAGGGCGCCGCAGCCTGTGTCGCCACCGCCTCCGGCATGTCGGCGATCCTCGCGACCATGATGGGCCTGCTGCGCAGCGGCGACCACGTGGTCTGTTCGCGCTCGGTGTTCGGCACCACCACGGTGCTGCTGAACAACTACATGGCACGCTTCGGGGTGCAGGTGAGCTACGTGCCGCTGTCCGATCTGTCGGCCTGGACCGAGGCCACCCGTCCGGAGACGCGCCTGTATTTCTGCGAGACGCCGTCCAACCCGCTGGGGGAACTGGTCGATATCCGCGCACTGGCCACCGTCGCCCACGATCGCGGCGTGCTGCTGGCGGTCGACAACTGCTTCTGCACGCCCGCATTGCAAAGGCCGCTGGATCTGGGCGCGGACCTGGTGATCCACTCGGCGACCAAGTTTCTCGACGGGCAGGGGCGTTGCCTCGGCGGTGCGGTGCTCGGCGATGCCGAGCGGGTGGGCAAGGAGGTCTACGGCTTCCTGCGCAGCGCCGGGCCGACGCTTTCGCCGTTCAACGCCTGGGTGTTCCTGAAGGGGCTTGAGACTTTGCACCTGCGCATGCGCGCGCACAGCGACAACGCGCTCGCGCTCGCGCGCTGGCTCCGGGCTCACCCCGCGGTACAGGCGGTGCATTACCCCGGCCTGGAAGGGCACCCGCAGCATGCGCTGGCGGGGACGCAGCAGAGCGGCTACGGCGGCGTGCTGAGCTTCGAGGTTGCCGGTGGCCGCGAGGCGGCGTGGTCGGTGATCGACCAGACGCGGATGCTGTCGATCACTGCCAACCTCGGCGACGCGAAGAGCACGATCACCCATCCCGCCACCACCACCCACGGCCGCCTGAGCCCGGAGATGCGTGAGGCGCAGGGCATCACCGAGGGGCTGGTGCGGGTTGCGGTGGGGCTGGAATCCGTCGAGGACGTCCAGCGCGACCTGGCACGGGGGCTGGACCGGCTCGCGTGACCGGGACGGACCTCCCGCTGCACGACGGGTACCGCGCGGCGCTCGCCGCGGTGCACGGACGCGCGGCCGTGGCAAGGGCACTGGCAGCCGAGGGTGTGCCTGAGGGTCCGGTGCACGTGCTGGCACTCGGCAAGGCGGCGGAGGCCATGCTGGCCGGTGCCGCAACGGTCTGGGCCGACGGGATCACCCGGGCGCTGGTGGTGGCCCCCGAGGGTTCCGGCGCGGTCGTTTCAGCCCCGGCCTTCCCGATCGACCGCAGGCCCGGAAATCACCCGGTGCCCGGTGCGCAGAGCGTTGCCGCAGGGACCGCGGTGTCCGCCTTCCTTCGCGAGATTCCGCCCGCGGACACGCTGCTGGTGCTGCTGTCTGGCGGTGCCTCGGCTCTGGTGGAGCTCCCGCGTACCGGCGTGGACCTGCCGCTGTTGCAGGCGCTGAATGCCCGGCTGCTCGCGGCGGGCCTCGACATCCGGGTGATGAACGCGTTGCGCGCCCGCTTCTCGCAGCTGAAGGCCGGGGGTGCGGCGGCGCTGTGCCCGGCGCAGGATATCCGCGTGCTGTACATCAGCGACGTGCCGGGTGATGCGCCGGCCTCGGTCGGTTCGGGACCGTTCTGGGCGCCGGAGGCGCCGTTGCCGCCGGATGCGGCTCCGGACATCGGCTGGCCCGAACTGCGGCGGTGGCTGGAACGTCTCGAAATGCCGAAGCCCGCGGCGCATCACCCGCCGCACCGTCTGGTTGCCGGCAACGCCGATGCCCGCCGGGCGGTGACGCGGGCGGCGGCGGAAGCAGGCCAGCAGGCCTGGGACCACGGTCTGTTTCCCGAGCTTTCCGGGGCCTCGCTGGCGGCCCACCTGACCCGCTTCCTGCGCGATGGGCCCGCCGGCGTGCACGTCTGGGGCGGCGAAGCCTCGGTACGCCTGCCGGAGCGCCCGGGGCGGGGCGGGCGCGCCCAGCACCTCGCCGCGCTGCTCCTGCTGCTGTGGCTGGCCCGCGGCTGGCCACGGCCGATCGAGGTGCTCAGCGCCGCGACCGACGGCGTGGACGGCAACAGCGGCAGCGCCGGCGCGTGGTTTGGCGACCGGGCGCCCGGTACTGAAAGCGGCATCCGTGCGCGGCTGCGGCAGGCCATTCGCGCGGCCGATACCGCGGCCTTCTGGGAAGCCCTCGGTCAGACCGTGCCGGGAACGCAAACCGGGACCAACGTGATGGACCTGCTGATCGTGCGGCTGGGTCGGCCGCCGCGCGGAGCCGGGGAACGTCCGCCGGCGAGGAAGCGGGCGTCCGGCGTGCACGCGATGGCGCTGAGGGCGCTGCAGATCCGGGATCCCCGCAAGAAGTGCGAATGCGTCGAGCGCCTGTTGGAAGCCTGGCGGGCCGGAGGCCTCGCGGTGGATCCACGCGATCCGCCCCCGGTCCGGATCGAGGTGCCCGGGCGGCCCCAGCGCCCGGAACTGGTGCGGCCGCAGGATCTGCCGAAGCGCGGTCTGCACACGCTGCACGGGCGCCAGGCGTTGCTGCACGCGGTCGCCCACATCGAGTTCAACGCGATCAACCTGGCGCTGGACGCCGTCTACCGCTTCCGCGGACTGCCGGCGGAATACATCAGTGACTGGCTGCAGGTGGCGGCGGAAGAGGCCCGGCATTTCCGGTTGCTGTCGGAGCGGCTCCTGCGGCTGGGCAGTCGCTATGGCGATTTTCCCGCGCACAACGGCCTTTGGGAGATGGCGGTGAAGACCGATGCGGATCCGATGGAACGGATGGCGCTGGTTCCGCGGGTACTGGAGGCACGCGGCCTCGACGTGACCCCCGGCATGATCCAGCGGCTGGAGGCGGCCGGGGATGCCGACAGCGTGACGGTGCTGCGGGTGATCCAGCGCGAGGAGGTCAGCCACGTCGCGATCGGTACCCAGTGGTTCCGGCACCTGGCGGCGCAGCGCGGTCTCGATCCGGAGCCCACCTTTCTGGGTCTGCTCGCGCAGCACATGCCGGGGCGGGTCCGGCCCCCGTTCGCGGTGGACGCCCGGCTGGCTGCCGGATTCAGCCGTTCGGAGATCGCGGCGCTCGAGGCTCAGGCCAAACCCGCCGGCAGGCCGGAGTTCACCGGGTAGTTTCGCCCGTCGAGGGTCAGCAGGCGCGGGCCGTCGGCATCCAGTTCGAGATAACCCGGCAGTTCGTCCCAGGACGGCAGCACGCAGCGCATGCAGGGGCGGCCATCGACCTGAAAGTGGTGGATCGCGGGGCGGTGGGTGTGGCCGTGGATCAGCAGCGACCGCCCGTGGCTGCGCAACACCTCGGCGACGGCCTCCGGGTGCACGTCCATGATGTCGCTGGCCTTCATCTGGCCCGCCTCGCGGCTGATCGCGCGGACGCGCTCGGCCTCGGCAATGCGTTCGGCCAGCGGGCGGGCCAGGAACCCCCGCTGCCACTCGGCATCGCGCACCAGTGCGCGGAAGCGCATGTGTTCGACATCCGCGGTGCAGAGGCTGTCGCCGTGCATCAGCAGTGCGCCGCCGATCGCGAGTTCGACCGGCAGTACCTCCGGAGCCAGCTTGACGCCGGCTCGCTCTGCGTAGTCGGCGCCGAGCAGGAAATCCCGGTTCCCGTGCTGGAAGGTCACGGGCACCGGCAGCTCGGCCAGTGCATCGGCCAATCGCTCGCCGGCAGGGAAACCCGCGTCATCGCCCACCCAGTACTCGAAGAGGTCCCCGAGAATGTACAGGGCCGCCGCGTCGCGTGCGGGGCCATCGAGAAACTGGAGAAACTTCGAGAGCGTCGGCCCCGGGTCCCGGTCCAGGTGCAGGTCGGAAACGATCAGGACCTTCGGAGCCGCCGTCATCCCGGTTTCAGCGTTCAGTCGACGCGCTTCACGCTCTTCATGATCACCGGATCGAGAGGCACATCCTGGTGCACACCGACGCGCCCGGTCTTCACGCGCTCGATTTCGCTGACCACGCTCATCCCCTCCGCGACGCTGCCAAACACCGTGTAGCCCCAGCCCTGCGGCGTCTTCGAGCTGTGGTCGAGGAAGCTGTTGTCAGCGACGTTGATAAAGAACTGGGCAGTCGCGGAGTGCGGGTCCTGGGTGCGCGCCATCGCGATGGTGCCGGTCTTGTTCTTCAGGGTGTTGTCGGCCTCGTTCTGGATCGGCCCATGCGTCGGCTTCTGGTGCATGTCGGGATCGAAGCCGCCGCCCTGGATCATGAAGCCGGGGATCACGCGGTGGAAGATGGTGTTGTCGTAAAACCCTTCGTCGACGTAGCGAAGGAAATTCTCGACGGTTTCCGGTGCGGCCGAGGGGGTCAGCTGCAGCACGATGCGGCCATGGTTGGTCTCGATCGCGACCTTGGGTTGTTCATCAGCCATGAGGACTCCTGGGATGGTGGTTGCGAGGAACAGCAGCAGGGGAAGGCAGAGACGACGCATTCGAATTCCCTTTGGACGTGAGTCGGGCATGGTACCCGCTGGTCAGGCGTCAGGCCAGAAGCGGGCGCGCAACGGCGTCTCAGCGTGTTCCGCGGGGCTCGATCTCTCCAAACCGGCGCGACTGCAGCGTGTTGTCCAGCAGCATCGCCACGGTCATCGGGCCGACGCCACCCGGTACCGGGGTGATCCACGCGGCCCGTTCTGCAGCGGCCTCGAACTCCACGTCGCCGCACAACGATCCGTCTTCGCGCCGGTTGATCCCCACGTCGATCACCGTCGCACCCGGCTTGATCCAGTCGCCCCGGATCAGCCCCGGCTTGCCCGCGGCCGCGATCACCACGTCCGCTTCGCGCACGTGGGTGCGGGTGTCGGCGGTGAAGCGGTGGCACACGACGGTGGTCGCGCCGGCGAGTAGCAGTTCCAGTGCCATCGGCCGCCCGACGATGTTGGACGCGCCGACGACGCAGGCGGTGCGCCCCTTGAAGGGCTCGCCAATCTCGCGCAGCAACTGCATTACGCCCCAGGGGGTGCAGGGGCGCAGCCGGGGCAGGCGCACCGCCAGCCGGCCGACGTTGTACGGGTGGAAGCCGTCGACGTCCTTCGCCGGTTCGATCGCCTCGATCACGGTCTCCGGGTCGATGTGCGGAGGGAGCGGCAGCTGCACCAGGATGCCGTCGACCACGCGGTCGCGGTTCAGGCGTTCGATCAGCGCGAGCAGGTCGGTTTGCGGCGTCTGTGCCGGCAGGTTGAACGAGTGCGATTCGATCCCGACCTCGTCGCAGGCCCTGCGCTTGTTGCGCACGTAGACCTCGGATGCCGGGTGGTCCCCGACCAGTACGACGGCGAGGCCCGGTGGGCGCTGTCCGGCCGCAGTCAGCTGGGCGACTTCGCGAGCGATGCGGTCGCGGTGGCGGGCCGCAATGGCACGGCCGTCGATGGTCCTCGCTGTCATGAAGCCCGTCCCTGCAGGTCGCGGAAACACGCATTATGCCCAATGCTGCGTGACCCGCGCACGCCGGTCGAAGCCTTGGTGCGGCCAAGGCAAGGGCCCGGTTGGCTGGAGCTTCCCGAAAATCCTGGGGGATTGAAACTCGGTTCGGGAACCGCGGTCCATGGAGCATTAGCCGATCCTAATGGATTGGACTGGTCCGGCAGAGAGTGCCTTCCGGCTAATACCCCTGACTGAAAGGATCAACCGGAGAAAACCCATGAAAAAGACCCTGAAGTTCTTCGCCGCCACCGCGCTCGTTGCCCTTTTTGCGGCACCGATGCACGCCAGTTCGGCCCACCTGCATGGCCCCGGCTACTGGGGGCCCCATTACGGCAGCGGCGTGTACCATCCCTGGCACGGTCGCGGGTTCGGACGCGGTCACGGGCACCTGTCCGGAGGCTTCGGCTTCTCGATGCGCGCAGGCGGCCACGGTCGTGGCTGGGGCCGCGGCTACAGCCGCCCGTACTGGGCGCACCACCGCCACCACGCGCGTCACTGGCGGGGTGGCCCCTTCGCGATGACCGCCCCCACCACGACGGCTTCCGATAACGGGACGTACTGAAGCAGGGGCATTGCCCGCCCCGCCCCCGGACTGGGGGCGGGGCACTCCTGCTGAAATCCGCCGCCGAGGGTAGCGCTGACGAATGCACCCGCCACTGCGAGCGAAGCGCGGCCATCCAAGCGGCATCATCGAAATCAACGTTTTACGGACCGCCACGTCGCTCCGCTTCTCGCGATGACCGGCTGACCGGTATGTCTCTAGACACAGGGCCTGCGGGCCTTCCCCCTCACACGCGGTATCCGGGCTGGTGGCCCATCCGGCGGCTCGCCTGCATGGGGCGACGGCCTCGACCCGGCGCCTCCATTGTGTGAAGCTCACCGGTCGATCCGGACCAAACCGCATTTCTCCGTTCATGCTGAAAAAACCTAAACCACCACGGCGTACGGGCCATCGAAGGGGGCTTGTCGAGACGGCGGCGCTG
>PULL01000053.1 GCA_003550945.1 Thioalkalivibrio sp.
GTCGCTCACGCCCAGCGACTGCGCGGTGGCGTTGGTCAGCATCATCAACCCGCGGACACCGGTGGGGGACACGGCTCCAGGATCCCAGAGCGACTCCTGGTAGCTCACCGCTGCCAGAAAGCGCCAGTCCAGGCGATGTTTCAGCGCGATCTCCTCGAACAGAGGGCGCAGGGTATCGAGGCGTTCCTGTACCAGTCGGGTGAAGCTGATCACGTCGACGAGATCGTGTACCTGGAGGTGTCCGAAATGGCGATCGAACAGCAGTTCGAACTCGCGCCCCGCCCGCAGATCGTCCAGGTATCCCTGCGCGGCATCGATCAGGCTGCGGTCGCGACCGGACGGGAACAGCCAGACGACCGGGGTGCTTGCATCCAGTTCCAGGCTTGCGCGCAGGTCTGTGTGTACGCGACGCAACCGCGACAGCTCAATGGAGGTGAGCACTGCGAACTCGATGGTGCCTGCGCGCAAGGCGGCGACGAGGTCCGGTCCGTCGGCGTACTGGATGAGTTCCACTTCGGCTACGCGACCGGTCTGTTCCTGAGCCACCGTCAGAGCCTCGGGCAGGGCCAGGATGGAGGTTACGCCGATGCGCGCGCCTCGCTGCAACAGTTCATCGAGGTTGCGCACGGCGCGGCCGTTCCCGTGCCAGTGCACCAGATGCTTCTGGATCGGAAGGACTTCCGGCCCGACCTCGAGCCCGGGATCAAACGTCGGCGCGGTGAGCAGACCAGCGGCGAGATCCACTCTGCGTGTCCGCAGCAGACGGTAGGCTTCCTGAGGCCCGGATACCCGGTGAACCTGCAGGCGGGCACCAAGCCGTTCCGCGAGTCCGTTCAGCAGCACCAGCTCGAAGTGCTCCGAGCCATTGCCGAGATCCGTGAACGTGTGGTCATGCGGATGGCTGACCAGCGCCACGTGCAGTTCCTGCTTGAACAGCGCGAGGTTCAGTGCCGAGGGAGTGTATTGCCAGGCCCAGAGCAGGATCACGGCCAGCAGCAGCGCGAACACGCCGATCTCGATCCGACGTGCCAGTGTGCTCTTCGGTCGCAGTGGTCTGGGCAAATGCATGAGGCCATTGATCATAGCCTCTGCGCGGGAAAAACGCCGCGCAAGCCAACGCGCGTTCCCGCGCACGCTCCGGCACCAGCGGCCGGGCGGCGCGGGATCCGCACCGCTCAGAAGCTCATGAACAGACCGCCGTTGACCTCGTAATTGGCGCCCGTGATGTAGGCCGCACGATCGTCACTCAGGATTCCGACCAGGTAGGCAACCTCGTCCGGCGTGCCCATGCGGGACATCGGAATCGTGGAGATGATCTGTTGCTTCACTTCCTCGGCGATGGCCTCGGTCATCTCCGTCGCAATGTAGCCGGGCGAGATGGTGTTCACGGTCACACCCTTGCGGGCGACTTCCTGCGCCAGCGCCATCGTGAATCCGTGAGCACCCGCTTTCGCGGCGGAGTAGTTGGTCTGGCCGAACTGGCCCCGCTGCCCGTTCACCGACGAGATGTTGATGATTCGGCCCCATCCACGCTCGGTCATGCCGTCAACGACCTGGCGTGTGACGTTGAACAGGCTGTCGAGGTTGGTGGTCATCACCGCCTTCCAATGGGAGGGTTCCATCTTCCGGAAGGTCTTGTCGCGCGTGATGCCCGCGCAGTTGATCAGTACGTCCACCGGGCCCACGCGGGCCTCGATGTCCTGGACCATCTTCTGCGATTCTTCGAACGACGAGACGTCGCCCGAAGCGATTTCGAACTCGTGGCCTTCGTCCGCATGCTTCTTCTGCCAGGCCTCCGCTTGCTCCTGCTCGGGCGGATAGTAGCCCGCGACGACCTTGAATCCCCGCGCCTGCAGCTCCATGCAGATTGCCGTCCCAATGCCTCCGATTCCCCCAGTGACCAACGCTACACGTGCCATGCATCCTCCAGTGTTTCGGGCCCTCCAAATGCCAAAAGGGGGCGACCAGCGCCCCCCTCAGTGGCTCAGGGCCGGTTAATGGTTCAGGCAGCAGCCTTGGCCGCGGCCTTCTTGAAGGTCTCGCCTGCCGCCTGCACGTTCTTGCTGGCGACCTGCATCTGCTGGTCCATCACGTCGGCGGCGGAATCGCGGGCCTCGGTCATCACCTCGACGGCCGAACGATAGCTCTTCAGCCACTCCTGGCCGTAGTCCTGAGCCAGCTTCGCCTGGCCGGACACCAGTTCCTGGTAGCCCTTGGCCTTGGTCATGACTTCCATGCCCTTGGCGTTGGCTTCCAACATGGTGTTGGACAGATCGAGCTGCTGCTGGAACAGGCGCTCGCCGGCGCGCATGTTGATTTCACCCAGCTTGCGCAGGGCCTCAAAGCCGCCCTGAACCATTTCATTATAGGCGTCGAACATTTGGTTTTGCATGATGATTTCTCCTGGCTAATGCCACCGCCCGGGATTGGTGCAGTGCAGCATTGTTGCATTGCAGCATAGGTTGTCCGCAGGGGGATGTCAAGGGCCTGCGCCGAAGCCAGCAGGAACCCGGTGGGTGTCAAGAGGGAACAGGCCGGTACCAAACGGTGCGGGCCGGCGGGGTGAGGCGCTCACCCGGGCGCGGCCCGAGGAGCACACGGACGGATGCTACTTGCGGCGGGCGCGGGATGGAGAACTGGAAGACAGGCTGGCCGTCCGGAAGAAGCTGTCCTGCATTTCCCGCCAGAGTTCGATGTTGCGCTGGGTCAGCTCGGCCCAGGTATGCAGGGCCTCGCCGGGCAGCAGCTGATCCAGTTGCGACTGCATCTGTTCCTGCTGTTGGGCATAGAGCTTCAGGGTCTGGTCCAGGAAGCTCGAAAACGCGTCCTGCACCGATTCATCGTAAAAGCGGATGAAACGGGTGAGTACCTCGGTGGTGAACATCGGGTTGCCGCTGGCTTCCTGCTCGGTGATGATCTGAATCAGGATGCCCCGGGTGATGTCATCGCCGCTTTGGGTATCCACCACCCTGATCTCCACCCCGTCACGCACCAGCTTCTGCACGTCGTTCAGGGTGATGTAGCGGCTTTCCTCGGTATCGTACAGGCGCCGGTTCGGATATTTCTTGATCAGCCTTTGCTCGCTCACGGCAATGCCCCTTGCCCCTGCATTATTAACAGGATTTTACATGATCCGGGACGGCGCTGCCGGGATCTTTCAGGGTCGCGCGGCGCCGGTTCGGCACGCGGCGGAGTATCTCTGGAGTGCGCAGGCCTCACCGCTGCCGCGGAAGCCCGCTTCTGCCGGCAATGGAGTGCGGGAGCAGGCTCCCGCACTCCATGACGCTCGCGCAGCCATCGGGAAGAAACGACGCGGCGCCTCTGCCGGATGCCGGCGACAGGGTGGTCAGTCGACCAGTTCCAGTGCCATCGCCACGCCCTGTCCGCCGCCGATGCACAGGGTCGCGAGGCCGCGTTTCGCGCTGCGACGGCGCATCCCGTGCAGCAGCGTGACCAGCACGCGTGCGCCGGATGCACCGATCGGGTGTCCGATTGCAATCGCGCCGCCGCTGACGTTCACCTTCGACGGATCCCAGCCGATGTCCTTGTTCACCGAGATCGCCTGAGCCGCGAAGGCCTCGTTGGATTCGACCAGGTCGAGGTCGTCGTGCGTCCAGCCCGCTTTCTCCAGGCAGGCACGAGTGGCCGGAATCGGGCCCGTGCCCATGATCGACGGGTCGACGCCCGCGGCGGAGAACGCGACGATCCGCGCGATCGGCTTCAGACCCAGTTCCCGGGCCTTGCTCGCGGTCATCACCACGACGGCAGCGGCGCCGTCGTTGATGCCGGAGGCGTTACCTGCAGTGACGGTTCCGTCCTTGGAGAAGGCCGGGCGGAGTTTGCCGAGCGCTTCCGCTGTGGTGCCGGCGCGCGGAAACTCGTCGGTGTCGAAGATCTTCGGGTCGCCCTTGCGCTGCGGAATCTCGACCGGAACGATTTCGTCCTTGAACACGCCGTCGCGGATCGCGGCCTCGGCGCGCTGTTGCGACTGCGCGGCAAATGCGTCCTGCTCTTCCCGGCTGATCGAGTATTCCCGGGCAATGTTCTCCGCCGTGTTGCCCATGTGCACGTCGGTGATTGCACACCAGAGCCCGTCGTTGATCATGGTGTCCTTCATCGCCCACTCGCCCATTTTCACGCCCGAGCGCGACCGGGGCAGCGCGTGCGGCGCCAGGCTCATGCTTTCCTGCCCGCCCGCGACGACGATCTGCGCATCGCCACACCGGACCGACTGCCAGGCGAGGTGCACCGCCTTGAGCCCGGAACCGCAGACCTTGTTGATCGTCATCGCCGGCACGGTGTGCGGAATGCCGGCCTCCAGCGACGCCTGTCGGGCCGGGTTCATGCCGACGGCGCCGGTCAATACCTGCCCGAGGATCACTTCATCGACCTGCTCGGGCGCGACACCAGAGCGTTCCAGAAGAGCGCGTATCACGGTCGCGCCAAGCTTGCTCGCGGGAATGCCTCCGAGCGAGCCCATCAGGGTTCCGACGGCCGTGCGGGCCGCTCCGACGATTACGACGTCTTCACTCATGTATCACCTCTCCTCTGGGTGGCTGCCTTTCGCTGGCGATTTTGTTTTCGGTGCAACAGGTCGTGTATGAAGGATTATGGCACGCCTCGCCCTCCGCGCCTCAACCGAACCTGCGGGTTGTCCGGTAAGGTGTGGGTGCGGGGCACCAGGGCCGCTGCGCAATGGTGCAGTGCACAAATTCCGTGCTAGTATTTCGATCAGGTTCTACTATTGATCCTACACAGCAATCACGCCCTCGCGGCGACGACCAGGAGAAGATGATGGCGGATTCCGATTCGACTGCAGACCAGTGGCTCGAGATGCAGCGGCGCTACTGGGATGCCTGGATGGACATGACGCGACGCGGCCTTGAGGTGGCCACGCCCAAAGAGGGAGCACCGGAGAACCCCTGGGCGAACGCGATGGAGCAGTGGTTCAAGGCGGTTGCGCCCGCAACGCCGCAGCCGGCAACCGACCTCCTCGAACAGATGGTCAACGTTGGCAAGAGCTATTTCTCGATGGCCGAGGGATTGTACAAGGCAGGGCCGGCCAGCGACTTGCCCGAGATGGTCGAGAACTGGACGCGCATGATGGGTGAAGCTTTCACCACGGGCTCGGCCAACCTGAACCCGTTCGCTCAACTCGCGACGAAGGGTGGTCGCGATGGCATGGCGTTCTGGGACCTGCCGTTCGATACGTTGACGCGCACGCTCTCCGGAAGCATGCCGTTCCCCGGCGACTTCATGAAGGCCTTCGAGACGGGGAAGGCGACCGACGTGCGCAGCCAGCTGGAGGGGTTCCTGTCGGCACCCGCGATCGGCTATGCACGGGAGTCGCAGGAACAGCACCAGCAACTCGGCCGCTTGCTGCTCGAATACGAAAAGGCGATGGGCGAGTACCAGGCCGGTTTCGCGAATCTTGGCACGCGTTCACTGGACGCCTTCCAGAAGCGGATGCAGGAGGCGACCAAGGATGGCAAGACGGTCAACTCGGTGCGCGAGGTCTTCAACATCTGGGTCGACGCCTGCGAGGAGGCTTACGCCGAGTACGCGATGTCCGACGACTACGCGCAGCGCTACGGCCGGATGGTGAACAAGCTGATGGCCGTGAAACGGCAGTCCGCGCTTCTGGTCGATGAATGGCTGGAGGCGATGAACATTCCGACCGCTTCCGAGATCGCGACATTGCAGCGCCGCCTGCATGATACGCGCGCCGCTTACCAGAAACTGCGCTGCCAGGTCGAAGTGATGCAGGGCGAGCTGGAGGAGAACAAAGGTGCCAACGGCGACCTGGAGCGTCTGCACTCCGATATCGCCGAGCTGCGTGCCGGGCTGGAAGCCCTGCGTTCAGCGCCGGGTGCCGCCGCGCCCAAGACTCAGGCCGCTGCCGCCGAGGCGGAGGCGCCTGCCGAGAAGCCCAAACGCACCACGACGCGGCGCACTCGCACCACGACGACTGACAAGAAGCCTGCCGCCACCCGCAAGACCGGCACCACCCGGAGGAAGACCCAGTGATGACCCCGATTCAGATCCGCCCCGACGAGGCCCTCGACGAACTCAGCAGCTTCCAGCGCAAGCTGACCCATGGCGTGCAGAACCTGATGGAGATCGGTGAAATCACCACCGGCGTAACGCCCAAGGAGGCGATCTACGAAGAGGACAAGATGGTTCTCTATCGTTTCCAGGCGCCGGCGAACGTGGTGCAGAACCGTGTTCCGGTGCTGATCGTGTACGCGCTGGTGAATCGCCCGTACATGGCCGACCTGCAGGACAACCGCTCGACGGTCAAGGGGTTGCTGGAGGCCGGCATGGATGTCTACCTGGTCGACTGGGGCTACCCCGGCCGCGCAGACCGCTACCTGACGCTGGACGACTACATCAACGGGTATCTCGACCGTTGCGTCGATGTGATCCGCAAGCGGCACCGGGTCGATGCGATCAACCTGCTCGGAATCTGCCAGGGTGGGACCTTCAGCCTGTGCTATTCGGCGATGCACCCGGACAAGGTCGCGAATCTGGTCACGATGGTCACGCCGGTCGACTTCCAGACTCCGGACAACATGCTGTCCAACTGGGTGCGGCACGTGGACATCGACTTGATCGTCGACACCCTCGGCAACATCCCGGGCGAGATGTTGAACTGGACCTTCCTGAACCTGAAGCCCTACCGCCTGATGGGGCAGAAGTATCTCGACATGGTCGATCTGCTGGACAACCAGGACCAGGTCGCGAACTTCCTGCGCATGGAGAAGTGGATTTTCGACAGCCCCGACCAGGCCGGCGAGGCCTACCGGCAGTTCCTGAAGGACTTCTACCAGCAGAACAAGCTGGTGAATGGCGGGTTGCGGATCGGTCCGCACGAGGTGGACCTGAACAAGGTGAAGATGCCGGTGTTGAACATCTTCGCGCAACAGGATCATCTGGTGCCGCCGGATTCCTCGCGGGCACTGAAGAAAGTCGTTGGAACGAAGGATTACACCGAGATCTCCTTCAAGGGCGGGCACATCGGCATCTACGTCAGCGGCCGCGCGCAGAAGGAGGTTCCGCCCGCGATCGGCAAGTGGATCGACGAGCGCACCTGA
>PULL01000237.1 GCA_003550945.1 Thioalkalivibrio sp.
CCGTTGCCCAGCCAGCGGTGATCCTGGCTGCCCAGGTTGACCACGTGGGTGATCGGCTGGTCGGTCACGGACGCCACCGCCTCCGCGATTCGTGCCGCGACCCGGTAGCTCGGGCCGCTGTCGATCAGCACGACGCCCGCGTCCGTGACGACGAAGCCGACATTGTTGTTCATGCCCAGGTTCAGCGGCGTGCGCGCCTCGATCGAGCCGTAGAAGTAATGGACGCGTTCGGTCAACTGGACCGGTTCGAGGATTTCCTCGATCGGCCGGTCGGCATCCGCTTGGGCAACGGGCGCGAGCAGCAGCGCAAAGGCCGCGGCCGCAGACAGCGCAGAGAAAAGACGGTGCATGGAAGGCTCCTGTGGGCAAACGCCTGGACCCCTTACAGGACGGCTGGCGGCTTGCAGACATTCCCGAAGTGGAGGGTCAGTGGCAGATTCGAACTCAAGCCTGTTTCGCCCGGATCCCGGGTGGCGCAGAATGGGCAAAACACCGCCGGACCAAAGTTCTGCCCACGGTACCGGCCTATGGACGCACGACAACAACGCCCGTTTCGGGCCAGGGAGGTCTCCGCGATGCAATCCGACCGAATCATCGCCTTCGTAATGGCCGGCGGCCAGGGCTCGCGCCTGCAACCACTCACATCCGCACGCTCCAAGCCCTCGGTGCCGTTCGGAGCGCGCTACCGTATCGTGGATTTCGTGCTCAGCAACCTGGTGAATTCGCAGATCCGCACCATTTACCTGCTGGTTCAGTACAAGTCCCAGTCGCTGATCGAACACATTCGCAAGTCCTGGACCATCTCACCACTGCTGCTGGACCAGTTCGTCACCGTGGTGCCTCCACAGATGATGAGCGGGGAGAGCTGGTTTCAGGGCACTTCGGACGCGGTGTATCAGAACATCGGTCTCATCGAGACGCACAGGCCCGATCTGGTCGCGGTGTTTGGAGCCGATCACATCTACCGCATGGATATCCGCCAGATGGTTCAGTTCCACCGGGACCGTGGTGCCGACGCGACGGTTGCGGCGCTGCCGGTGCCGATCGCCGACGCCAGCGGGTTCGGTGTAATCGCCGCCGATCCGGACGGTCGCATCCGTGCGTTCCAGGAGAAACCGAGGGACCCGGCGTCCATGCCCGGCCGATCGGACATGGCGTTCGCTTCGATGGGCAACTACATCTTCAACACTGACGTACTGCTCTCCGCACTGAAGCAGGCGCACGCGAAGGGCGAAACCGATTTCGGGGGGCACATCCTCCCACGCCTGCTGTACGACCATCGTCTGTTCGCGTATGACTTCGCGAGCAACGAGGTCCCCGGCATCCAGCCCTATGAGAAGCGCGTGTACTGGCGGGACGTCGGCACGATAGACGCGTATTTCGAAGCACATGGTGACGTACTCGGGGCGGAACCCGTATTCGACATGTTCAACCCGCAATGGCCGATCTTTTCGAGCAATTACCAGGGACCGGTCGCGAGGGTGCTCGGGGGCGAACTCCACAACAGCCTGCTCGGGGCCGCGACGGTGATCCACGACGGGGTGCGCATCCGCAACTCCATCATCCGGCGCGAAGCGGTGATCGAAGCAGACGTGGAACTCGAGGACTGCATCATCATGGACTACACCCGGATCGGACGCGGCGCGCGGCTGCGGCGGGTCATCGTCGATCGGCACAACCAGATCGAACCCGGGGACCGCATCGGTTTCGACCCGGACGAGGATCGTCGCCGGTTCCAGGTGAGCGATTCCGGAATCACCGTGGTCGCCGCCGGGCCGAAAACCTACTTCGCCCGCAGCACGGGGGGAAGCACCGCCGGCGGCTATTCCTGGTGAACGCGGGCCGCCTGGAAAGGCCCGAGGCCGGGCTCTCGGCGCCGGCGGACTGAAAGACAGCCGCGGTCGGGGTGGACGGGACACCGCCGACTAGAGCCAGGCGAGTTCGGATCGGGCGCCGCCCGCCGGCGCGCACCCCCCGCGGGGCCGATGCCCCGGGGTCTATACTCGTAATGAAAGGGCTCCTCGGGGAAACGCTGAACCAGTCGATCCCAGTCACCGCTCATCACGCTTCCGGCGTTGGTTCGGAACACCCGGCATTTGCGGAAGGAAGGCGCCATTCTTCCCGGGCGTGTTGCGGAAGGGCTTTCGAAGGACAGGAATCCACGTTTCACCGACGCCTTCGAAGAACTTGTCCACTCGCCCTCCCGAGCGGAGGAAGGAGCGATGTAATGAGCCACACCCGCGTCCCGCTGGTCGAAATCGCGTTTCGGAACATGGACCACTCGCCCTCGGTGGAAGACAGGGTTCGTGCGCAGATCGACAAGCTGGGACAGTTCCACGGGCACATCATGGCCTGTCGCGTGGTGGTGGAAGCGCACCACCGGCACCAGCACAAGGGCCATCTTTATCACGTGCGTGTCGATGTGACCGTACCCAACGCGGAACTCGTCGCAAGCCGTGATCCGGCCAAGCATCAGGCACACGAGGACGTTTATGTCGCAGTGCGCGACGCCTTCGACGCGATGCGGCGCCAGCTCACCGAATCCGCCCGTAAACAGCGGGGCGACGTAAAGCACCACGAAGTCCCTCCGCACGGCCGTGTTCGCCAGATCGAGCCGGCAGCGGACTTCGGCATCATCGAGACAACGGACGGACGCGAGATCCGGTTCAGCAGCGCCAGCGTCGTCGACCACGACTTCGACAGCCTCGAGGTCGGTGACACCGTGTGGTTCACCGAGGTACAGAGCGACGACGGGCCAGCGGCAAGCACCGTGCACGTCGAGGGCAAGCGCCACGTGGTCGGGTGAACCGGGAGAACACGCTTTTTGCGGGATCGCGTCTTCCGGCAGACCCAATCTCAACCGAGGGTCTGCCGGGGCAATGGATGGACGACGGAGGTTCGACGATGCGTGTGGGAGAGATCTGCAACCGGGAAGTGATCGTGATGAGTGGCGATGAGTCGGTACAGGTCGCCGGCGAACTGATGCGACGGTTTCACGTGGGCGACGTGGTGCTGGTGGAAGACCGCGATGGAAAGCGGATTCCGACCGGGATCGTCACCGACCGCGATCTGGTCGTGGAGGTGATGGTTCCGGGACTGGATCCCGGCGCGCTGGCCGCGCGGGATATCGTCACGTCAACGCTCGCGGTCGCGCGCGAGGATGACGACCTCTACGATGCGCTCGAACGCATGCGCGAGAAGGCCGTCCGTCGCCTGCCGGTCGTCGATGCCGACGGCGTGCTGATCGGCATCCTGACGATGGACGACCTCGGGGCATTGCTCGCGGAAATGCAGAGCCGCATCTGGGCAGTGGTCGAACGGCAGCGATCGCGCGAGGAACGCACCCGGCCCTAAGCATGTTCCGCGTTGATTGAACCCGCGGGCCTGAGCAGGAAGCCCGCGCAACCGTTCGCTTGCATTGCGTTATGTTTTCTCATATATAACGCTTTCCACGGGAGGTGCGCGAGTGAAGACGGATGTCGACGGCCGGTTCTGGCTGAATGTCGAGGGCAAGGGTTTCCTGGGACAGGGCCGTATCGAGCTGCTGGAGCAGATCGAGGCCACCGGCTCGATCTCTGCCGCCGCCCGGGCGATGGGGATGAGTTACAAGGCCGCCTGGGACGCGATCGACGCGATGAACAACCTTGCGGACCAGCCCCTGCTGATCCGGCAGGTCGGTGGGCGGCATGGCGGCGGCACGCAGCTGACCGCTTACGGAGAACGGGTGATACGCCAGTATCGGGCCGCGGAGCAGGAATACCGGCGCTTCATCGAACTGATGCGCGAAGGCCTGGAGCAATTCGGCCTGAAGGATCCTCCGGAGGGCTGGAACTTCATCAGGAGATTGACGATGCGCACCTCCGCGCGAAACCAGTTCCAGGGCAAGGTCCTTCGTTTCAGCGAAGGCGCCGTAAACGACGTCGTCACGGTCGACATCGGGGACGGAATCGCGATCTCGTCGGTGATCACGCACGAGGCGGCAGAATCGCTCGATCTGCTTCGGGAAGGCCGCGAGGTGCAGGTGCTGATCAAGGCATCGTTCGTGATCCTCTGCGAGGACTCGGAAGGCATGCGCTTCAGCGCGCGCAACCGGCTCTGCGGCACCGTGAGCCGGATCCAGCCAGGCGCGGTGAACGCGGAGGTCAAGCTCGACCTGTCCGCCGGGCGCACCCTCACGGCCATCGTGACCATGGACGCGGTGAACGAGGGCTGGCTGAAGGAAGGCGGCCGCGCCTGCGCGCTGATCAAGGCCCCCCACGTCGTGCTTGCCGTTGTGGACTGACCCCCAGCCGACACCGTGATTCCCCGCCGGCCAAGGAGCCCGGAATGCGACGCCTGATTCTTCTCTGCCTTGCCCTGTTCGCCGCGTTTCCGGCGGCCGCCACCGAACTCCGGATCGCCGTGGCGGCGAACTTCACCGCGACGCTCGAGCGGCTTGTCGAGAGCTACGGTTCAGAGCGCGACGTCAGATTCGCGATCAGCAGCGGCTCGTCCGGGAAGCACTTCGCCCAGATCCGTCAGGGTGCCCCGTTCGATATCTTCTTCTCCGCCGACGATCAGCGAACCGCCGATCTCGTCGCAAGCGGCCACGCCGTGCCCGACAGCCGCTTCATGTATGCCGAGGGCGTACTCGTGCTCTGGAGCCCGGATGCCGGCCGCATACCGGAAGACGGTGCCGCATTCCTGACCAGCGGCGACTACCGTCGCATCGCGATCGCGAATCCGCGTGTGGCCCCTTACGGGATCGC
Source organism: Thioalkalivibrio sp. (assembly GCA_003550945.1). Taxonomy (GTDB): domain Bacteria; phylum Pseudomonadota; class Gammaproteobacteria; order Ectothiorhodospirales; family Ectothiorhodospiraceae; genus Thioalkalivibrio. The sequence goes on from PULL01000237.1 coordinate 4,749, forward strand.
GGCCGAGGCAGTAATGCAGGCCCTCGGGGTCGACCTCGCGGCGCGCCGGATCGTGACCGGGCAAAGCATCGGTCAGGCGTTCAATTTCGTAACCACCGGGAACGCCGAGGTTGGATTCGTGGCCCTCGCACAGGTCATTGCGCAGGAACGGCAGCAAGGACCCGGTTCCCGCTGGCAGCCCGACGCCGAAACCTACCCGCCGATCGTGCAGGAGGCCGTGCTGTTGACCGCGGCCCGCGAGCCGGATGCGGCGCGCGAGTTTCTCGACTGGGTACGGACCAGCCACACGGCCCACGACATCATCCGGTCGGACGGCTATCGCCTGTAACGGGCGGCCCCATCGCAGGCCATAGGCAGCTCCGCCGATGCTATCGCAATGGATCAGCCCGCAGGATATCGCGGCGTTGTGGCTCACGCTGCAACTGGCCGCGGTGACGACCGTGGTGCTGCTGATCCTGGGCACTCCGCTCGCCTGGTGGCTCGCGCACACGACATCGCGTTTCAAGCTGGCGGTGGAGTCCGTGGTGGCGTTGCCGCTGGTGCTGCCGCCGACCGTGCTCGGCTTCTATGTGCTGATCCTGCTGGGTTCCCAGGGGCCGGTCCAGGCCCTGGGCGGCCCGGCGCTCGCCTTCACCTTCACTGGCCTCGTGATCGGCTCGGTGCTCTACTCCCTGCCCTTCGTGGTGCAGCCGTTACAGAACGCGTTCGCGAACATCGGTACCGGAACCATGGAGGCCGCAGCCTGCCTTCGGGCAGGACCGTGGGACCGTTTCTTCACGGTGATGATGCCGCTGTCGCGGCGGGGGTTTCTGGCCGCGGTGACCTTGGGGTTCGCCCATACGGTCGGCGAGTTCGGGGTGGTGCTGATGATCGGTGGCAACATCCCCGGCGAGACCCAGGTCGTGTCGATCGCCATTTACGATCACGTCGAGGCCGTGGATTACCAGTCCGCCCACGTGCTCTCGGGATTGCTGCTCGCGCTTTCGTTCCTGATGCTGTTCACGCTCTACGCGATCAACGGGCGCATCAAGATGGTGATGCCGTGAGGAGCGCCCAGCCGTGACGGTCGAGATGCAGTTCGAACTCCAGCGCGGCGGCTTTCGCCTGGCTGTCGACTCGCAGGTGCCGGGACAGGGCGTGACCGCGTTGTTCGGACGTTCGGGCTGCGGCAAGACCACGCTGCTTCGCTGCGTGGCCGGGCTGGAGCCTGCGGCCCGGGGCCGCTTGGTGGTCAACGGCGAGACCTGGCAGGACCGGACCCGCTTCATCCCGGCGGACCGCAGGCCGATCGGCTACGTGTTCCAGGAGGGCCACCTGTTTCCACACCTGTCGGTGCAGAAGAACCTGCTGTATGGATACCGGCGGATTCCTGCGGCTCAGCGGGTGGTGCAGCCCGACGAGGCGTCCCGGCTGCTCGGGCTGGAAAGCCTGCTGACGCGCCGCGTGACCGAGATTTCGGGCGGGCAACGCCAACGGGTGGCCATCGGCCGTGCGCTGCTCACCAGCCCGCGCGTGTTGCTGATGGACGAACCACTGGCCGCGCTGGATGCGATCAGCAAGGCCGAGATCCTGCCCTACCTGGAACGCCTGCACGACGAGCTGTCGATCCCGGTGCTCTACGTGAGCCATTCGATCGAAGAAGTCTCGCGCCTGGCCGATCACATGCTGTTGATGGAGGATGGCGGGGTGCGTGCCGCGGGTCCGCTGCGCGAACTGACCACCCGGGGCGACCTGCCGCTCGCGCATGCGCAGGGAGCGGCGGCGGTAATCGAGGCCCAGGTGACCGGTCACGACGACCGGCACCACCTGACCGAGCTCGGCTTCAACGGCGGCACGCTGCTGATCTCACGGGAGGACCTTCGGCAGTCCCAGCGGGTGCGGGTACGGATCATGGCGCGCGATGTCGCGATCAACCTCACACGGCCGCAGGATTCGAGCATGTTGAACTGCCTGTCGGCCAGGGTGCTGGACGTATCCGACGATCCGCACCCCGGGCACGCGCTCGTCCGGCTCGCCGCCGGCGACGCCACCCTGCTGTCGCGCATCACCAAACGCTCCCTGGAACACCTCGCACTTCACCCTGGCACCCGCGTATACGCCCTCGTAAAAAGCGTCGCGATCACCTAACCCCCAACCCCGGGGGTCGGACCAAGGCAACCCTCTGAAATAACGAGCGATTGGCGCAGAAACCACCAGGCAAAAAGCCCTTGAAGGCCCCTTTTTGGTGCCCAAAACGAGCCTCCAAGAGCTTTCAGCCAAGGCTCCTCACTGGTACGCCATCCGGTCGACACCCGCGGCCGC
>PULL01000320.1 GCA_003550945.1 Thioalkalivibrio sp.
GAGTTCATCGGGGTCGCGGAGCCCGCGCATGCGTTGCCCGGGCATCACTCGATCCTGATGGCCAACCTGGTCGCACAGGCGGAGGCGCTTGCCCACGGCAAGACCGCCGCCGAGGCCGCGCAAGAGATGTCCGCCGAAGGCCTTGCAGAGTCGGAAATCGCCCGGCTCGCGCCGCACCGCAGCTTCCCCGGCAACCGTCCGAGCACGCTGATTCTGTTGGAGCGGCTGGACCCCGAGAGCCTTGGGGCGCTGATTGCCCTCTACGAGCACAAGATCTATCTGCTCGCGAGCTTTTGGGAAATCAATGCCTTCGACCAGTGGGGCGTGGAACTCGGCAAGCAGCTGGCCGGCCGCGTGCTCGAGGACCTGCGATCGGAGACCGGCGTTCACCCGCACGATTCCGCCACGCAGGCCGCGATCGACTGGCTGCGGGCCCGGCTGCCGTCGGTCTGAGCCATGCACGGCAAGCCTTTCGCCGAGTCCGCTGAGCAGAACAAGGGTCCGATCCTCGGCGTGCTGCGCGCGTGGTTCACCGAACCGGGCAGCGTGCTCGAGGTGGGCAGCGGCACGGGTCAGCACGCGGTGCACTTTGCAGCCGGGATGCCCCACCTCCAGTGGCAGCCCACGGAAGTGCAAGGCCGGGTCGAGGGGGTCGAGGCGTGGCGGCTGGAGGCGGGTCTGGCCAACTTGCGCCCGGCCCGGGTGCTGGATGCCGCGGGTCTCTGGCCCGCCGAGCGCTACGACTACGCCTTCACCGCCAATACCGCGCACATCATGCACTGGCCCGCGGTGCTGGCAACCCTGGCCGGTGTGGCGGGGGTGCTGCGTGACGGCGGGCTTTTCGCGATGTACGGGCCGTTTGCGCGGGCCGGCCGCCACACGGCGCGCTCCAACCTGGATTTCGACCGTTCCCTGCGCCGCATGGACCCCGGGATGGGTGTCCGGGACATGGATGATCTGGAACGGGAGGCACTGCCTTGCGGGCTGCGCCTGCTGGAGGTGGTCGCGATGCCTGCCGACAACTTCACGCTGATCTGGAGCCGGCAGCACCCCGATGAAACCCGGCGCGCTCAGCGCCCCCAGTCGTAACCCCCGCGGGGAGAATCCCGGTACGACGGAAACCGGTCTCGCGGCGTCTCGGGGCGGGTTCGGTCCCAGCTGTCGTGCTGGTATGCCGGGTAGCTCGGGTAACTGTCAGCCGGCGCCGGCGATCTTGGCCACTGGGGTTCCAGGCCAGGACTCGGTCTGGCACGGCGCGGGTCCTCGGCCGGAGAATCGCCCCAGCCCGAATACCGGTGCTCCGAGGGCATGCCGGGATACTCCCCCCAGTCGCTTGATCCACCGACTGGCGGCATGGACGGGAATTCGCCCCAGGCTCCGGCCGCGTCGGCCGGCGGCATGGGCCAGTCCTGTCCGAGCACGGGGGGGGCAACCGGCGGTGGCGCGCCCCACATCTGCTGCGAAGTGCCGGAGCCGGTTCCGCGTGGTTCAGTCGAGCCCTGCCTTTGGCCGAACGGGACCCGGCTGCCCAGGCCCTCGGGCGCGTATTCCGGAAATTCCGGGCTTGGCCGCGAGGACCGGCTGCCTCCCGCAGGGGGGAAATCCCGCGAAAGCTCTGGCGCGGCGCGGTCAAACCGGCCCTGTGCGGCGTCGTCGAACTCCTCGAGATATCCCGTGGGCGGAAACTCCGGCGCGCTCTTGAACGTGCTGCCGGTTCGGCCGCGGTCCTGCACCTGCAGCAGGTGATGTTCGCCGGTCGCGGCGGGATGCGTCGCGTGGATGTCCCAAGCCGCGATGCCCGAACCTCCCAGCCCCAGCGAAAGCACGGCGGCGGTTACGGATATGGCGATACGGGTCTTTCTTTCAGTCACGGATTCACTTCCATTACCTGCTTTTCCGGACCTTTTAGCATAGGCGTTTGCCACTGATTTTTCAGCAGGTAATCGGGTTCGTTACTGGGGCAGGCTCGGGTCGTCCCCCCGGGCTGCGCTATACTGATGGGCCCGTTCACGTGATGGTGCCGCCCCGTGCGGCCGTTCATCCGGGCCACCACACCCTGCACCGATCGAGCAACCTGAGGGGTGCCGCGGTCTTCCGTGACCCGGAGGGCCCGGATGCAGAGCCAACCGCGAGGTCAGAGATGGCAGAGCAGGACGAGCGCAACGACAGCACGCCCCGAATACAGATCAGCCCGCCGGTTTTCCTGATATCCGCGATCCTGACCCTCGCGTTCGTGCTGTTCGCGGCCACGTTCACCGAAACCGCCGGCACGCTTTTCAGCGTGACCCAGGGCTGGATCAGCGAGTCGGCCGGTTGGTTCTATGTGCTCGCGGTGGCCGGTTTCATTGTCTTCGTGGTGGCCGTGGCTTTGTCCGGCTTCGGGCGCATCAAGCTTGGTCCGGACCACTCGGAGCCGGACTACAGCTACACCTCGTGGTTCGCGATGCTGTTCTCGGCGGGCATGGGCATCGGCCTGATGTTCTTCGGCGTGGCGGAACCGGTGATGCACTTCGTGGCGCCTCCGGTTGGGGATCCGGAGACGGTCGAGGCCGCGAAGCAGGCGATGCGCATCACCTTCTTCCACTGGGGTGTGCATGCCTGGGCGATCTACGCGGTGGTCGCGCTCTCGCTGGCCTACTTCGCCTTCCGGCATGAACTGCCACTGACCATCCGGTCTTCACTGTACCCGCTGATCGGTGACCGGATCTATGGTCCGATCGGGCATGCGGTGGACACCTTCGCCGTACTGGGCACCATCTTCGGAGTCGCGACCTCGCTGGGATTCGGGGTCATCCAGATCAATTCCGGCCTCGAATACCTGTTCGGGTTGCCGAACAACGTGACGGTTCAGGTGATCCTGATCGCCGCGATCACCGCGGTCGCGACCGTATCCGTGGCGCTGGGGCTCGATGCCGGGATTCGCCGGCTGTCGGTACTGAACATGATTCTCGCGGGCTCCCTGCTGGCGTTCGTATTGGTCGCCGGTCCTACGGTGTTCCTGCTGCAGACGCTGGTGCAGAACACCGGGGACTACGTCTCCAACCTGTTCTCCATGACCTTCAACCTCTACGCCTACGAGCCGACGGACTGGATCGGGGGCTGGACGCTGTTCTACTGGGGCTGGTGGATCGCCTGGGCACCGTTCGTCGGCATGTTCATCGCGCGGGTGTCGCGGGGGCGTACGATCCGCGAGTTCGTGGTCGGCGTACTGCTGGTGCCGCTCGGCTTCACGCTGATGTGGATGACCTTCTTTGGCAACACCGCGCTGCACATGATCATGGTGCAGGGGTTCACGGAGCTTGCCGATGCGGTCGCGGTGGACACCTCGGTCGCGCTGTTCCAGTTCTTCGAGCATCTGCCGCTGTCGACCATTACCGCGCTGATCGCGACGCTGCTGGTGGTGACCTTCTTCGTGACCTCCTCGGACTCCGGCTCGCTGGTCGTGGACATCCTGACCTCGGGCGGCCGGGACGACTCACCGACCTGGCAGCGGGTCTTCTGGGCGATCGTCGAGGGAATCGTCGCCGCCGCATTGCTGGTTGCCGGAGGCCTGGCTGCGCTGCAGACAGCCACCATCGCCAGCGCGCTGCCGTTTACCATCGTGATGATCCTGATGGCCTGGGGGCTGCTCAGCGCGCTGCGCATCGAGGCGAAGAAGCGCGTCAGCCTGCGCGAGGTGCGTACGGCTCCGACCGGTCCGCGTGGTGCGCGGAACTGGAAGAACCGGCTGCACGCGATGATGCACCAACCCAAGCGGCGCGAAGTCGTCCGGTACATCCAGGAAATCGTGAAGCCGGCGTTGTCGGAGGTGGCCGAAGAATTCCGCAAGCAGAACCTCACGGTGGAGGTGGGGCAGGGCGAGGATGATCGCGTCTGGGTCGAGGTGCTGCACGGCGACGAGATCGATTTCTTCTACTCCGTGCACCCCCGCGCCTACGAGCCGCCGACCTTCGTGATGCGCGATACGCGTGACAAGCGCCTGGAGCAACTGAAGTACTTCCGGGCCGAGGTGCACCTGAAGGAAGGCGGTCAGGACTACGACGTGATGGGCTGGAGCCGTGACGACGTGATCCACGACGTGCTCGAACAGTACGAGCGGCACATGCACTTCCTCACCGCGGTGCGCTGAACGCGGTTCCGGGGCGCCGCGCATTTGGCGGTTACAACGCGCCCGTCTCGATCAGCAGCTCGTGAATGCGCTCGGCGAGGTGGCGGTAGCCGGTTCCGTTCGGGTGAATGGGGTCGGCCTTCAACGCGTCACGCGAGAGGACATGTGCGATCGCACCGTTCTCCACCGGGACCCGGAGCCGCTGGCCGATCTCGGCGTACAACGGGTCGCTGCGCAGCCGCAGCAGCGCCGGTGTGGGCACCGCGACCAGCAGGACCTCGGCACCGCGTTCCCGCGCGAGGCCGATCATCGCTTCGAGGTTTTCGCGGGTCTCGTTCGGGTCCACCCGCCGCAGCAGGTCGTTGCCACCGTGGGTGAGGATCAGCAGATCGGGGCGGTGTTCATCGAGCAGGGCCGGGAGACGGGCAACGCCGCCCCGGGACAGCTCCCCGGGATTCCCGGCGTTGACCACCCGGCGCCCGGTCAGGATTTCCAGCTGCGCCGGATACGACGCCTGCGGTGCGGCACCGGTGCCGGCGGTCAGGCTGTCGCCGAACGCGAGAATCACCGCGTCCGTCGCCAGGGGCGAGAGCTGGTTCGGCTGCGGAGCGCAGGCTGTCGCCAGCAGCAACAGGGACAGCATTCCGATGATCGTCGCGGGGTTCCACCGGCCATGGCGTCGCGGACGAGGGATTGCCGGTTGTTCGCTCATTTCCGCTCCACAGGTTTGTTCCAACGGGCATTTTGGCATCGGCAAGCGCGAGGGGTTCAGGCCTTTACAGGAATGCCTGCAGGCTGGCCAGGCATCGCCGGAGGCTTCCGCGCTGGCCCGTGGAATTGACCCCCGAGCGCTGGCGTGGCAGCGTGGCGGCCCCCAGTCCGGGTTCAGTCGCCGCGCCGGGAGGCCCGCCGGTTACCCGGTGCTCCAGCGTGCCATGCATCAAAACGCAAAGGAATCGACGCATGAAATTTCGCCAGCTTGCCATCGCCGCCGCCGCTGTGTTCCCGTTCGCGGTGTTCGCCACCGAGCCGAACATCCAGCCGGGCGAGTGGGAACTCAACTCCGTGACCACGTTCCCGGGAACCCCGATGCCGGAACAGCGCGAATCATCCCGAGAGTGCGTGACCGCGGAGGACCTCGCGCGAGGCCTCGCCTTCGATGTGGATGTCGAAGGCTGCGAGATCACTGACCAGGAGCTCCGCGCGAACGGCATGACCTACTCGATGAGTTGCCGTGGTGAGGAAGGCTTTGACATGACCATGGATGCCGAGATGCATTTCCTCGGCGATCGCACCGAGGGCACGATGGACGCGCAGATGCTCACCCCGATGGGTCCGATGCAAATGCAGATGCGGCTCGAAGGGCACCGGATCGGCGACTGCTGAGACCCGTTTTGGGCGGGGCGCGGCTGAGATGGCGGCGGCCCCGTCCGCTGTCAGGCCGGGCCGGAGGGTTCGAACAGCAACGCGTCCCCAACCCGAATCAGGCCGCCCTCGACAACGCGCAGACAGACGCCGCTGTTGGCGCCCAGAGCCTTCGCGAGATTCTCGCCCGTGACCTGGTTGAGGTAGCCGCAGGGCGGCCGCGGCCTTTGCCAGGCGAACAGCGCCGAGCCGATCCGGAACTGGCGTCCCTCGAGGTCGCGGGTCCGTAGCCCGGCCACGACGAGGTTCCGCCGATGCTGGCCCTGGTCGAGCCGAACGTCGCGCCGCCGTTGGGCCCGCCGCAGGTCGTCCTCCGAGATCAACGTGACTTCGCAACTCTCCACCGGGTGCCAGTGCCCGGTGCCGAGGCAATAGCGGTCGCCGGTCAGGCCGCAGCCCGCGATCGCTTCTGCGTGGGGCTGCGCTTGCATGGGCTCTCCAGCGCTCGCGCAGACGTAGATCGCCTGCAGCCTGGGGGGCTGTCCGGATCCGCGCAGACGCCCCAGCAGCGTGCGCCAACCCATCAGTAGCGGTATCCGAAGCTTTCCTGAAACCGCTGTGCAAACGAGGCCGCGTCGAAGCGGTGGTTCTGGGTGCCCGGGCTCGCGATCTTGATCGATCCGAGCAGCGATGCGATGCGTCCCGTGGTTTCCCAGTCCATGCCCTGCTCCATGCCGAACAGCAGGCCGGCACGGTAGGCGTCGCCACAGCCGGTCGGATCCACCACCGCGGATGGCGTCACCGCCGGGATGTCGACGCGGCGGCCGCCGGTGTAGATCCTGGAACCCTCGGCACCACGCGTGACGACCAGTGCATCGACCCGCTCCGCCATCTGCTCCAGCGTGAGGCCGGTGCGCTGGGCGGTCAACTGCGCCTCGTAGTCGTTGAAGGCGGCGTAAGTCGCCTGTTCGAGGAACCGGAGCAGATCCTCTGCGCCGAACAGCGGCAGGCCCTGGCCCACGTCGAAAATGAACGGGATGCCGGCCTGCGCGAACTGCTCCGCGTGCTGGAGCATGCCCTCGCGGCCGTCCGGAGCGACGATGCCGATGCGGATGCCGAGGCTCGCGGCCTCATCGACCCGGTTGTAGTGGGAGAAATTCATCGCGCCGGGGTGAAATGCGGTGATCTGGTTGTCGTCCTGATCCGTGGTGATGAACGCCTGGCCGGTGAAGCTGCCGTCGACCGTGCGCACGTGCCGGCAGTCGATGCCCTGCTGGCCCAGCCATTCGGCGTAAATGCCGAAGTCGGCCCCCACGGTGGCCATGGGTACCGGGTCTCCGCCCAGCAACTTCAGGTTGTAGGCGATGTTGCCCGCGCAGCCGCCGAATTCCCGGCGCATTTCCGGCACCAGGAAGGAAACGTTCAGAATATGCACCTTGTCGGGCAGGATGTGGTGCCGAAAGCGGTCCGGGAAGACCATGATGGTGTCGAAGGCGAGGGAACCGCAGATCAGGGCGGGCATGGAC
>PULL01000047.1 GCA_003550945.1 Thioalkalivibrio sp.
ACATTGCGGGGCCGGCAAGTCGATGGCTGGGGCATTTGCCGCCATCAACGGACGGTTCCGGGTTGCGACAGAAACAAAAAACTTCGTGTCTTCGTGTACTTCGTGGTGAAAACAGGCTTTAGATTTAGAGCCGGTCGTTGAGGTACGCGATCAGCCAGTTCCAGGAGTCGCGGTCGGCGCGCTCGTCGTAGCCAACGGGCATGCCGAACTGCTCGGCGATCGCATCGGCGCCGGGGTTGGTGAAGCTGTGCGTTGCGCCGGCGAAGTCGACGAAGGTATAGAGCACGCCGGCGCTGTTCATCTCCTCGCGGAACGCGGCGATCTGCTCGGCAGGCACCAGCGGATCCTCGGCGCCGTTGAACACCAGAATGTCGGCCTTCACCGTGTCCGGCTGGGCGGGGTGGCCGGTGTTCAGCGCGCCGTGGAAGCTCGCGACCATCGCGAGATCCTTGCCCGCGCGCGCCGCTTCCAGCACCACGCTGCCGCCGAAGCAGTAGCCGATCGCCGCCAGCGGCTGGCCGGCGGTGAGCTCGTGGTCGCGCAGCAGGGTCTCGGCGGCCTCGAAGCGGCCCAGCATCAGGTCGCGGTTGGTGCGCACGAGAGTCGCGAACTCGCGCGCCTCGCTCGGGTGTTCGGCAAGTTTGCCGCCGCCGTACATGTCCACCGCGAGCGCGATGTAGCCGGCCTCTGCCAGCATGTCCGCGCGCCGGCGCACGTGCTCGTCGTGGCCCCACCACTCGTGCACGATGATCACCCCGGGGCGCGGTCCTTCCAGAGACGGGGCGTAGGCGAGGTAACCGCTGAGCTCGACTCCGTCGTGCGCGTACACCACACGCTCACCCTGCACATCGGGCGGGTCTGCGGCGATGGCGGTGCCGAAGAAGAGGAACAGGGCGAGTACTGGCAGGGCAGCAATGTGACGCATGGGCTCTCCTCGTGAATTGGTTCAGGGGGTGCGGATCGGCGCGGATTCACGCGCGGGCCGCAGTATCCGGCAGCACGCCGAATGGTTGCAATGGAGCCGCACGGTGGGAACGGAAGAGGAATGAAAACCGGCGGATCCCGGTCTATTCTCTTAGCGCCGCACTGGGTTTATCCGCCCGGTAACCACGCGACCCGGTCAATGGGGGCCGACCGGCGTCGCGGGTGCGAGATTCACGCCCCCAAAGATACCGAGGGACCGACGATGTTCATGTTGCGCACCCCGCTACTGGCTCTGCTACTGCTCCTGCCGCTGTCCGTACCTGCCGACGATCGCCATGATTGGCTGGATGGCGACTGGTGGGCCGACGGGCTGTTGCCCGTGCCCCAGAATTTCCGGGTCTCCAGCGCGACCGAAACGCTGATGACCGACGAGGCCGACATCCCGATCTACGTCGCCCGTCCCGAAGCGGCGGGTGATTTTCCCGGCGTACTGTTCGTGCACGGGCGGCGGGGTGTCGACCCCCTGGCGCAGGCACACGTGCGCCGGCTCGCGGCGCGCGGTTTCGTTGTCTACGCGCCCGATCTCTACATGGGGCGGTTCATTGAGACGATGCCGATCGAGCACGACTATGTGCTGGAATCCGACCTCAACGATGTCCTCGATCACATCCTCGCCGAGGGCGTGCACGCGGGGAACCGGGTTTGTGTGTACTCCCACACGCGGGGCGGCTACAAGGCGTTGAAGCTCGCCGTGACCTTCGAGCGTCAGGACGATGCGCTCGCCTGTTTCGTCAGCTACTACCCGCACATGCAGGATCCCAATGCCCCCGAACCGATGCAGGTCTACCGCTACGCAACCGAGGCCGACGCACTGCGGATCCCCGCGCTGATCTTTGTGGGCGAACTGGAGCAGTACCAGCGCAAGCGTGGCATCGATACCGCGGTCGCCAGCATGCAGCGCAATGGCCTGCCGGTGCAGCTCGTGACCTACCCGGGCGTGGGTCGCGGTTTCGACTTCCGGGCGCCACCGGTGCGGACCTTCGCCGACGATCTCGCGACCCGGGACGCGATCATGCGCGCCAGCCGGTTCATGAACGAGCAGCTCGGGGTCGATTGATCATTTGTTCCGCCGCGTGGGAACGCGGCGCAGCCTGCCGCGGTCTACGAGGAATGGGTAAATGCGCGCAGTGCGCCCCGAACCTGGTTCTCCTCGCCGCTATCCTGCTGCTCGCCGGCTGCGCGACGGTTCCGGAGGACCTGCAACCGGTACCGGAGGTGCAGCCGGGCGTTGCTGAGGTACGGGCGGATCCGCAGGCTTTCGAGGGCCAGGCCGTGGTCTGGGGCGGAACCGTCGTCTCCGTGGACAATCTCGCGGACGGCACCCGGCTCGAAATCGTCTCCCGACCGCTCGGGCGGAACCAGCGCCCGCTCGAGGTCGACCGCAGCGATGGCCGGTTCCACGCCTTCTTTCCTGGATTCCTCGATCCCCAGGTGCACGCGCCGATGCGCGAGGTGACCGTCAGGGGGCGGGTCGTCGGTATCACCGAGGGCACCGTGGGCGCGTTTCCCTACACGTTTCCCCGGGTCGAAGTCGAGGCCCTGCATCTGTGGCCCTTGCCGCCCCCCGAGCCCCGGGTGATCTACCGCGACCCGTTCTGGGACCCCTGGGGTCCGTACTGGGGCCACCCCTGGCGTAGAGGGTGGTGGTGATGGCGTCCGCTTTCCGGTGGCTGGCCGCCCTGCTGCTCATCGCTACACTGGGCGGCTGCGCCACGCCGCCACTGGCTCCGGCGCCGGGACCGGAAGTGACTCCGCGTACCGCGGCGACTGAAGCGCTTCCGGAGACCAAGCAGCTCTGGGGCGGCGTGATCGTCCGCACCGAGAACCGGCCCGAATACACGCGGCTCGAGGTGGTCAGCTATCCGCTGCGCAACCAGGAACCGCAGACTGGACGGATGACCAACGGACGCTTCCTGCTGGAAGTGCCCGGGTTCCTCGACCCGGTGGATTACCGTACCGGTCGCCGCATCACCGCGCGCGGGATCGTGGAGCGCACCGAGGCGGGGCGGATCGGCGCGGTGGACTACGTCTTTCCCGTGATGGTGTCGAGCGAGGTCCACCTCTGGCCCGACCCTCTGGTCCGCGAGCGCGATCCGGGGCGGGTTCGCTTCGGGATCGGCGTCGGAATCGGGCTTTAGCGCGGAAGAACCCTTCCTTCACGGTCGCAGGTGGCCCGTGACCAGCGGCGTTAACCGCCGCTGCCGAACAGGTGGCCGAAGATCCGCGCGCCACCGATGTAGGTGCCCATCGCCGAGCCCAGCGTGGTCAGCAGAAAGACCAGCAGCACCCGTGAGACGCGGTTGGTCCACCAGCCGCGCGCGCTGGTGGTGTCGCGTCGCAGTTGTGCGAAATCGCCGACCTGTGGCTTGCGCAGGTAGAGCTCGACCCCGGCGGCGACGAAGCCCACGCCGATGGTCGGGTTCAGCGAGGTGAGCGGCGCCGCGAGCGCGGCCGTGACGATGGTCACCGGGTGCGCGAGCGCGATGATGCCGCCGATCGCCGCCAGGCCGCCGTTGATCATGATCCAGTCCATCACCATCTGCAGTCCGAGTTCCGTGTTGCGGGTGAACCCGATCACGAAGCCCGTCAGAATGATGCCGACCACGACCCAGGGGATGTACTTCGGCCAGCGCGCCTTCGGCGGAGACTTTTCCAACTGTGCCAGCACGTCCTCGGGCCGCTGGCGGTCCAGATTCACGTAGTTCTCGATACCCTTCAGGTGCCCGGCGCCGACCACCGCCAGCACCCGCCGCGCGTCGCCATCGGCCAGCCGGCGCAGGTGGGCGGCCATGTAGCGGTCGCGCTCGTCGATCAGCGGCAGGTAGAGCTCGCGGGACTGTTCGGCGAACTCGCTGAAAGTCGACTCGAGCATGTCGCCTTCCTTCAGGCGCTCGATTTCCTCCTCGGCGATCTTTTCCCGGCTCAGCACGCTGGCGAACAGGCCGCCGATCAGGCCCATGCGCTGCCACCACGGGACGGACCGGTAGGCGCGGCGCAGGGTCAGCCCGATGTCCCGGTCGATCAGCGCCAGCGGCAGGCCCTGGTCCAGCGCACCGTGCATCGCCGCGCGCATCTCGGCACCCGGCTCGATTCCGTACTGGTCGGCGAGCCGCTGCTGGTAGGCGCCGAGCGCCAGGCTGGCCGCGATCATCGGTGCCTGTCCGCTGCGGATCACGCTGAACAGGTCCATCTTGCTCATCGCTTCGGGGTCGAGCATCGCGCGCTGACGGCTGTGGCAGAGTTCGATCGCCACGGTGTCGAAGGCTTCGCTGGCGACCAGGTCCGCGACGGTGCGGGCGCTGGCCGGGGACACGTGCGCCGTGCCGAGCAGGGTGATCTCGGTGTCGCCGATGCGGACCTTGCGGTGCGGTTCCCGGGCGAGCACTTGGTCGACGGTGTCGTTCATGTCGGTGAAGTCAGCATGCAAACAGCCCGCCATCCTAGCCCGAATGCGGCTGTGGAGCGAGCACGCCGTCTGCGTTGCGGCATTAGGGGGCTGTTGCGGTCAACCCGCGGCCTGCAGCCACTGCAGCCACATATCCTGCAGCGCGGGCGATCGCGCCGCGACCGCGGACGGCTTGTGCAGGCTGCGGCGGAACACGGGTTCCCCTGCGAGCGTGCTGAGGCTTCCGCCGGTTTCGGTCAGCATCAGGGTGCCGGCCGCGCTGTCCCACAGCGCCTGCCCCCCGTGCAGATACAGATCGGCCCTGCCGGCAGCCAGCCAGGCCCATTCCAGCGCGCAGGCTCCGAGGTTGCGCTGCGAGCGGAACGGCGACTCCGAGACCAGCGCCACTGCGAGACGATGCGGCAGGCGCTTGTAATCGACCAGCGCCGTGCATTTGGACAGGTCCGCCGAATGCTCCGCGCGCCGCGGGCGCGGGGCTTCGCCGTTGACCTGAAGACCCGTGCCGCGCGAAGCGCTGAAGAGTTCGTCGCGGACCGGATCGTAGGTGGCGCCGTACGCGACGCCGTCGGCGTCGATCAGCGCAAGCGAAACCGCGAAAAAGGGCATGCCGCCGGCGAAGTTGGTGGTGCCGTCCAGCGGGTCCAGCAGCCAGCAGGAGCCGGTTCCGGCGAGCGCCGCCTGCTGCGCGTCGCGGGACTGCTCCTCGCTCAGCACCGGGATTCCCGGAAACAGCCGGCCCAGTTCGGCGCGCATCCGTTGGTCCACTGCGTGGTCGGCACTGGTCACGAGGCTGCCGTCGGCCTTCTCGGAAACGGCGAGGCGTCCCTGGAAGCGGGGCAGCAGTTCCTCCTGTCCGGCGCTGCGCAGCGCCTGCGGGAGAGCGTCAAGGCTTTGGTCGGCGGATTTCATCGGCTGGATTTCAGAGGTGAGCGGGGCGAGGGCCTGAGCGTATGATACCGGGTCATGACCGGACTCTTCGTGATCCTCGCCATCGTGCTGGTGGTGCTGTACTTCAACGACGCCTGGCGCAGCCTGGAGCGCGTGCGCAACGTCGCGCGCGGCGTCTGCACCCGCGCCGGCGTGCAGTTCCTCGACAGCAGCGTGATCCAGACCGGAATCCGGGTCGAACGGGGAGGCAGTGCAGGGCTGGTGCTGGTGCGCACCTACCGCTTCGAGTTCGCGACCGACGGCCAGTCGCGGCATGTGGGCGAGATCACCTTGCGCGGGCGCAAGGTGCGCGTGGTCAGCATGGATCTCCCTGAGGGTGGCCGGGTGCTCGATTCAACCGCCTCGGCACAGGACTCCGGGGAGTCGGTACGATGACCCTCAACGAACTGCGCTATGCGGTGGCCGTGGCCCGCGAACGACACTTCGGGCGGGCGGCGGACGCCTGCCACATCAGCCAGCCGTCGCTTTCGGTGGCGGTGCGCAAGCTCGAGGAAGAACTCGGCGTGACGCTGTTCGAACGGGGGCACGGTGAGATCACGTTGACGCCGGCCGGCGAGAGCCTGATCCGCCAGGCGCGCAGGATCCTCGACGAAGTTGGGGTGCTGCGCGAGATGGCGACACAGCAGCAGGACCAGTTGTCCGGCCCGCTGCGCCTTGGCGCCATTTACACCATTGCGCCCTACCTGCTGCCCGAACTGATCCCGGTGCTGCACGAACATGCGCCGAACATGCCGCTGGTGATCGAAGAGAACTTCACCGCGCGGCTTCGCGACCGGCTGAAGGCGGGCGAACTCGACGCGATCGTGGTGTCGCTGCCGTTCGAGGAACCCGGCGTGGTGACGCTGCCCCTGTACGACGAACCGTTCGTTGCGGTGCTGCCGGCGGCGCACCCGTTGCGGCAGGAGAAGCCGCTCAGCGTGGACCGGATGGCGGAGGCGAACCTGCTGCTGCTGGGTGCCGGCCACTGTTTCCGGGACCAGGTGCTGGAAGCCTGTCCGCGCTGCCTGCAATCCGCGGAAGAGACCGGAAGCGCTGCGCGCAACCTGCAGGGCTCGTCGCTGGAGACGATCCGGCACATGGTCGCTTCCGGAATGGGTGTGACCATCCTGCCCTGTACCGCCGCCGGCGCTGACCGCTACGCACAGCGTTTGCTGGCTGTGCGGCGCTTCGCGAACCCTGTGCCCACCCGCCGCGTGGCATTGGCATGGCGCACCAGTTTCCCACGGCCGCAGGCGATCGAAGCACTGCGCCAGGCCGTGCTGGAAACCGGCCTTTCCTGCGTACGTTTCATCCAGCCAGGGCAGCGCCCCGGACGGGTAGGCGACGCAGGGGCTGCGGCTTCCGGGTAATGATCAGGCAGCGGTAGGCGGTGCGGTGGGGCGCGTCGTTGCGAGGCTACCGCGGGGCCCGGCCCTGATCCCCGAGTAGCTTGATCACGATTGGAAACCGCTCCCACCTCGGGGCGGATGAAGCCACTGCCCCGGTCCTGGGGTTCATCCCCTCAGGGTATTCGTGTGTACCCGGTTGTGATCTAACCGCCTACCCAAAATGGGTCGATCGTCCGGCTTTCTATGGGTAAATCCGCGCTTTTCGCTTCTATTTCGCGGCTTTTTCGTCTTGAGTCC
>PULL01000273.1 GCA_003550945.1 Thioalkalivibrio sp.
CTGAGCGAATCCGGGCTGCGGGCGATGCGCGACCCCACGGTGCACATGTCCGGCAGCGCGTTCGGCGATGCGCTGGGCATTGGCTGGATCCTGAGCGACATGGGCGGCGCGTGGCTGGTGGGCCATGACGGCAGCACGAATGGCCAGGAGGCAAGTTTGTCGTTCCTTCCGGAACAGGACTGGACCCTGGTGCTGATGACCAATTCGAGTCCGGGAGGGCTCGCATTAAACCGGATCGCGCGGCGACGGGTGTTGGCCGCCTGCACCGGGATCGTGGAGGAGGATCCTCAGCCTGTGTCGATGGCGCCCGAGATCCTGGGCGTTTATGCGGGCGAGTACCACGCCCGTGGCATGCGTTGCCAGGTAGCCGTCGATCAGGGCGGAGCCCTCCTGTTCACGCTGCACAACGACCCGGAAATGCTCGCAATGATGTCCGAGAATGGCGAAGTGCCGCCATCGCAGCCCACGACGCTGCATGCGGGACTGGTCGGCGGCCACCCTGATCGGTACGTGTTCGCGGATGGTCCCGTGCAGGGCCTCACCGGAACCTTTATTCGTGATGGTGATGGCCGTGTGCGGGCGCTGCATCTGTTCGGGCGGCGGCTGCCGCGTCTGGGCGAGTGATTGCCACTGCAATCTGGCGCAATTCGCCTCACAGAGACGCCCGAGCCAATCCGATCCGTATCCGCGAGAATCCGGCCGGCCAGCTTCGGGTCAGACACGGTCGCGTGAAGGGTTCCAGCCTGCCATCACCTCCGGCGAATGGCCGGAAGCTGACAAAGTTGTAATGTTCAGGTCACGTTGATGTTCATTCTGCAGGAGCATGCTGGAGGCTCGGTGAAGCCGGCTTGCCGGGTGTCCGCTACGCTTCGTAATGGCAGCGTGGCAGGCGGTGGGCACAACCGCCGTTGAACATTACGCAGAACACAGCAGGAGGAATAGAGCAATGAACCAAGCCACCTTGAGATTGGTCGCCACGGCGGCGATTCTTGCACTGGGTACCGGTGGAGCCGCCCTCGCGTCCGACCACCGTCACGGCCATGCACACGGCCATGCACACGATCACGCCCACGATCACGCCCACGATCACGCCCACGAGCAACACCACGCGCACGCGGCCGACGAGCCCGCCTCGACGCGGGCATTTCGCGAGGTGAACGACCGGATGCATGCGGAAATGAACATCGACTTCACCGGCGATGCCGACGTCGATTTCGTGAAGGGCATGATTCCTCATCACGTCGGCGCGATCGAGATGGCGCGTGTGGTGCTGGAATACGGCGAGGATCCCGAAATCCGGGCGCTGGCCGAGGAGATCATCACCGCGCAGGAAGCGGAGATCGAGCAGATGCGCGCCTGGCTGGCCGAGCGCGGGCACAGCCAATAGCGACACCATGCGCGGGGCCCCGGGCGCTTCGGTGTCCTTTGCGTCGCGTGCCGCTTTTCAGAACATCGCTTCCTCCACCTGAAGATAGGTGCGTGATACCGACTCGCCCAGGCGCTCGTCCAGATTTACGTAGCGTTGTTCGATACCGTGCTCCTGCAGCGCTGCACGGATGCGGGGCGTGATTTCGAAGTCCATCAAGCCCTGCTCGTAGCCTTCTTCGGTCAGGTTCCAGAGGGTGTCGAAATACACCTTCTGGATCTCGATGTCCTCGCGAGTGCCCACTTCCCCGTGTCCAGGGATCACGATCCCCGGATCCAGCGCGAGCAGCACCTCGTGCGCGTCGAGCCAGTGGCGGATGTTCGCGTCGAAGGTGCCGGGTGCGGTGCCCACGTACACGACATCGCCCGCCAGCAGCACGCGCTGGGACGGGAGCCAGGCGACGAGGTCTTCGCGGGAGTGCGCGTGCCCGAGCGGAATCAGCTCCACCTCGGTCCCCCCGAAGGACTCGAGGGTCCGTTCATCAACCGTCCGGTTCGGAACGACCACGCGCGGCTCGCCTGTGGCGCCATCCGTCATCTGGTTGAACATACTGATCCAGCGTGCGTGCTCGTCGCGGATTTCTTCACGGGTCGCAGAGGTCGCGATCACCTCGGTCTCGGCATTTGCCAGTGAGGCGTTGCCCATCCAGTGGTCTCCGTGCGGGTGACTGTTGACGATCCAGCGCACCGGCTGGTCGGTGACCTGGCCAATTACGTCAGCAATCGCAGCGCCGATGGACTCGGAGGAGCCGGTATCGAACACCAGCACCCCTTCTTCGGTTACCACGAACGCGGCGTTGGAGTTCCAACCGCGGTTCTCCGGATCGGGGAACCCGCGGGCGGGTGAAACGACCGCCCAGACATTCTCCGCGACCAATTCTGCTTCGAGCGGGAAATCGGGATGGTTCGAACGCACTGGCTCGGCGGCCGTGGCCGTGCCGACAACGAGCCCTGCCGCCAACCATGTACTCGCAAGCAACCGAATCATACTGGCCTCCAATCGATGGGTTTGCATTTTCTGTTTTGATCTGGGCGCTGCTGGGCGAGGTCGAAACCTTGCTCCAACCTGGACAATGACGCCGCCACGCACGCTCCGATTCCCCATGGACTCGGCATGTGGACTCCGACGGCTGCTCAGCAGGCGCATGTGTGGTCGTCCGTAAGCCGCCCTGAACCATGACAATCCGCCTCCGGAGAAACCGGTGGGGCTCACCCGGCGATGTCCCCACCCCGGAACGGGTATCTGTGGCTTCGTCGTGATCCATCCCGAGCCGCCACGACCCAGCAACCCTGCGCTCTACCAGTGAGGGCGTTCACGCGGCCGATGTCGGGTGCTCAGCCCGTCTGGCCGTAGCGCAGCACCTGCACCTTCTCCAGCGTAATCAGGCCGCTGCCCATCATCGCGTCGAGGACCGGCAGGAATGCCTCGATCTTTTCCGCGCTGTCCACGATCTCGATGACCAGCGGCAGATCCTCCGACAGTTGCAGGATCTTGGTGGTGCGCAGACGGCTGGAGTGGCCGAAGCCCATCGGGCCGCGCAGTACCGTGGCGCCCGCGAGCCCGGACTCTCGCGCTTGCAGCACGATCGCCTCGTACAACGGCCGGCCGTCGAAGCGGTGGTCCTCGCCAATGAAGATGCGTGCGAGCAGGGCGTCCTTCGGGATTTGCATGGGCGATCTCCTAACGGGGCAGGCGGTTGAGACGGGCGGCGAGCGCATGGCCCAGCCAGACGGCGACTAGCGAAGCGATGAGCGAGCCCAGTACATACACCGTGGCGGCCACCGGGGCGCCGGCCTCGACCAGCGCCAGCGTTTCGAGACTCAGCAACGAGAACGTGGTGTAGCCGCCGAGGAAGCCGGTCATCACCGCCTGGCGCGCGGTGCCGCCGACGAACCAGCGACCGTCCGGGTCGGTCAGCGTCGCGAACAGGCCGATCAGGAACGAACCGGTCACGTTCACGAAGGCGGTCGCCAGCGGGTGGGCGAGACCCAGGCCCTGCACGAACGCGAGTGCGACCAGGTAGCGGGTCGTGCCTCCCAGCGCGGTGCCGGCCGCGATCGCGAGATAGACCTTCATCCGGTCACCAGCCAAAGGCCGAGCCATGCGGCCGTGAGGCACAGTCCGGCGGACAGGAGCACGTTGCCGGCGGCCGGCAGCCACTGCCGGTTGCGCGCGAGCTGCAGGGTCTGCAGCGAGAACGACGACACCGTGGTGTAGCTTCCGAGAAAGCCGAGCAGGAGCAGCTGGAGCACGAACACCGGCATCGCGCCAGCCATTGCTACGGTGATCCCGAGCAGCAGCCCTGCGGCCAGCGCGCCGCTGACATTCACCACCAGCGTGCCCCACGGAAACGTCTCGCCGACATGCCGGGCCACCAGCCCCGATAGCCAGTAGCGCGCCATTCCACCCAGCGCACTGCCGGCCAGCACCCAGGGCCAGGCGTCGGGCCCAAGTCCCGTCACCGGCGCAAGCCTTTGGCTGGAGTCCGCTGCAAGCTCTGCGAAGGCTGGCGCCGCATCGTCGGGTCCCGCATAGGCCAGCGGCTACGATAAACGTCGAGCCCCGATCCGCCAAGGGCGAATGCTGAGACTGTCAGATGGGCCGGAGCCTTCGATTGCTCTGCCTGCTACGCGGTCATGGTGGGCATTTCTCTGCGAGCGTCTTTACGTGCTCGGTGAGCCCCACCGCTCGCACAACGTCCAACTCCAGTGCGATTCCAGTGGACAGGCTCTCGTCGAGATACCCGGCACGACTGACTGCGTCCAGTACGGCATCGGCGCGACGCTCCTCAACCAGGATCAAGGCCACGGATCGGGGCTCCATGAGTTCCAGGCCAAAGATCCCGAAACGCTGTTGGAGCCCCTGGCCCTGGGCATTGATGATGACGGTCGCGCCGGTAGCCCCCGCGGCGCGCGCCTCTTCCACTACGGGATCCAAACGTGCGTCGTCGACGAACACCATGATCAGCCTGAACTTCATCTGCCGCCCTCCCGCATGGTTGCCGCCTTGGAAAAATTCTGGTGATACTGCGAATCCGGCAGTCTGACCCATTGGCCCCGGAAAACTGCTCCACCTCGTGCAGGTGATGGTGAACCCTATGGAATCGAATTCCGCACAGGCTGGCAAGACCCTGGACACGTCGCCAGTGTGGCACGCCCGGGACGCTGAAGCAGTCATCCAGCACTGGGAGTCGGAATCGGGCGGGTTGAGCGCAGGGGAGGCCGAAAAGCGCCTGGCTCGGTACGGCCGCAATCAGCTTCGCCCCCCGGAGAAGGCCGGGCCGCTGGTTCGGTTCTTCCGCCATTTTCACAATGTCCTGATCTACATACTGATTGTGGCCGCGATCGGCACCGCGCTGCTGGGCCACTGGGTCGACACCGGCGTGATTCTCGCGGTAGTCCTGATCAACACCCTGATCGGCTTCATCCAGGAAGGCAAGGCCGAAAAGGCGCTCGATGCGATTCGCCAGATGCTCTCGCCCCGCGCCGTGGTCCTGCGCGATGGCCACCGGCGCGAGGTGGAGGCGAGCTCGGTGGTGCCCGGTGACGTGGTCTACCTGCAGGCCGGCGACAAGGTGCCCGCCGATCTGCGCCTGATGGACGCGAAAAACCTGCGCGTGGACGAGGCGGTGCTGACGGGGGAGTCCGTCCCCGTCGAGAAGGCCGTGCAGCCGGTTGCGGAGGATGCGCCACTCGGCGATCGGCTCTGCATGGCCTATTCCGGCACGCTGGTGACCTTCGGCCGCGGCCGCGGAGTGGTGGTCGCGACCGGCGAGACCACCGAGGTGGGCCGCATATCCGCGATGCTCGGCGAGGTTCACAGCCTCCAAACCCCGCTGGTGCGCCAGATGGAGCAGTTCGGCCGTTGGCTCGCCGGGATCATTCTGTTCATCTCGGCGGCCACCTTCGCCTTCGGCTACTGGGTGCGGAGCTACCCGCTGGACGAGATGTTCCTCGCTGCCGCGAGCCTGGCCGTGTCCACGATTCCCGAAGGCCTCCCCGCGATCATGACCATCGCGCTGGCGATCGGGGTGCAGAAAATGGCTCGGCGCAACGCCATCATCCGTCGGTTGCCCGCGGTGGAGACACTGGGCTCCGTGTCCACGATCTGCTCCGACAAGACGGGCACCCTGACGCGCAACGAGATGACCGTCGCCTCCCTGCGCAGCCGCGAACGCCACCTGCAGGTCGACGGCGTCGGCTACGCTCCTCACGGCGGCTTCACCGAGGGGAACCAGGACGTCAGTCCGGACGAAGATCCGGTGCTGGGCCAGGCTTTGCGCGTGGGCTTGCTCTGCAACGATGCGCAGGTCTTCGAACGCGACGGCGACTGGGTCATGGAGGGTGATCCCACCGAGGGGGCGCTGGTGGTTTTGGCGCGCAAGGCCGGAATGGATCCCCAGATTGAGCAGGGCAACCTGCCCCGTGTGGACGTGATCCCCTTCGAATCCGACCACAAATACATGGCCACCCTGCATCGCGATCACAAGGGACAGGGGGTGATCTATCTCAAGGGGGCTCCCGAGCGGGTGCTCGAACTCTGCGCCCATCAGCAGACCGCCGAGGGGCCTCGGCCGATTGAGCGGGATTGGTGGCACGAGGTGCTGGAGGAGGTGGCTGGACGCGGTGAGCGCCTGCTGGCGGTGGCGGCACGGGACACCCAGCCGCACCAGGACGAGCTGAGGTACGACGAGGTGGAGGCGGGCGGTTTCTCCCTGCTGGCTGTCCTCGGCATCATCGACCCGCCCCGGGAGGAGGCCATTCATGCGGTGAAGGAGTGCCGCGAGGCCGGGATTCGCGTGAAGATGATCACCGGAGACCACCTGACCACGGCCCAGGCCGTCGGGGGGATGTTGGGAATCGGAAACAGCGGCCGCGCGGTCGCAGTGGCCGGTCACGAGCTCGACGGCATGAGCGAGGAACAGCTTAGGGAGACGGCACGCAGGACCGACGTGTTCGCCCGCACGACTCCCGAACACAAGCTGCGGCTGGTACACGTGCTGCAGCAGGAAGGTGGCATCGTCGCAATGACGGGCGACGGCGTGAACGACGCTCCCGCCCTCAAGCGGGCTGATGTGGGCGTTGCGATGGGCCGCAAGGGCACGGAGGCGGCCAAGGAGGCTGCTGAAATGGTGCTGGCCGACGACAATTTTGCCTCGATCGCCCACGCCGTGGAGGAAGGCCGCACGGTGTACGACAACATCCGCAAGGCCATCCTCCACATGCTGCCCACGAACGCCGGCCAGTCGATGACCATCATGATGGCGATCCTGATGGGTCTGGCGCTGCCGCTTACGCCGGTTCAGGTGCTGTGGGTGAACATGGTCACGTCGGTCACTCTTGCGATGGCCCTCGCCTTCGAGCCCAGTGAGCCCGGCGTGATGAAACGCCCCCCGCGCGATCCCGATGCACCACTGCTGTCCGGATTCCTGCTCTGGCGCATCCCATTCGTCGCGGTGTTGCTGTGGATCGGCACCTTCGGGCACTTCGTGTGGATGGAGGAGGTGGTGGGCAGCTCGTCCGAACTGGCGCGTA
>PULL01000098.1 GCA_003550945.1 Thioalkalivibrio sp.
ACTCGGCCGCACCTGCGGCCGGCGAACAGTCGGTTGCCAGCAGCAGCCGGGAGACCGGCGCCGGCGAGAGCTCGACCGTGGGGTCGGTCGGTGTTAGCAGCACCGCGCGGTCGGCCTCGCGGATGAGTTGCTGCGCCGTGCTTCCCAAAAGCACATCCGCCAGGGTGCGGTGGCCGTGGGCCCCGGCCAGAATCACGCCGGCCCCGCGTTCCTGCGCCACGCGCACCAGTTCCGCGACTACCGGCCCGGTCCCGACCACGGTGTCCGACTCGAAGCCCTTCGCTTGAAATGTTGTCGCGGCCGCCTCGAGCAACTTCGCGGGTCCGCCGGCCTTTTCTGCTTCCTCTTCGTCCCGCGCGCTCCCCAGCACGTGGACCAGAGTCAGCCGGTTGCACCCCAGTGACCGCAGCCGTTCCGGTTGGGTCTGCAGCCGCTGCCACGACGGAGAGAAGTCCACTGCCACCAGGATATGCTCGAACATGCTTTCCTCCAGAGCCACTCAGCAGGACCGGCGTCACCAATCCCGGGAATTCGCGACGCCGCCGCGGATACCGTCCATTTCCCCTTTCTTATAGCTGGCAAAATCACCCGACGCCCACCGCAGAGGCGTATCCAATCGGTCATCGGCTGTGCCGGGGCGCGATCCTTTAAGGGTGGTCGCAGGAAAGAACACCGTCCGCTGAGGACCCGACAACAGCGGCGGCTGGTCTACTGGTAGTTTTCCGCGGCCCGCAACAGCATCCCCGAGAGATCGGGCAGTCCGAGATCGGGCATCCAGCCGCCGGCTTCGGCCCAGGTCCACAGGCCGATCAACAGGAACAGCCCGGAGGCGACGAAGCGCATCGGGGCGGCCGGAATTCTGGCGGCGAAGCGCTTGCCGAGGATCAGCGCCGGAGTGGTGATCAGCAGGATGCCCACCGTGGCCCCCAGTACCACCGGGAGCAGGGCCCCGGACGCCCCGGCCAGGGTGATGACCGCCAACTGGGTCTTGTCGAACATTTCGAACAGGAAGAAGGCAACCGCCGCCGCGAAAAAGGCACTACGGGCGCGGGTGTCCCTGTCCACTTCTTCGTCCTCGGGGAATAGCACCCAGACGGCCATCACCAGGAAGGCGGTCCCGACCACCCACAAGTGCCACTCCGTGGCGACCACCGCGAACAGCCAGATGCCGGCCACCGCGGAAACCAGTTGATTGAGGAACAGCCCGGCGGCCATGCCCCAGAAGACGGCCCACACGCTGCGGCAGCGCATTCCGAACAGGGCAGCCAGGAACATGGAGCGATCGCCGATTTCGGCGACGGCAACAGCAACGATCGCAAGCAGGAAGAGTTCCATAGGGGCAATCCGGGACGAGCGGCACGACGCAACCGGTGACACCGTCATCGCCGCCCGCCCATGGGCCTGGCTCGCCTGAACGCAAGCCGGATGTCGGTGCCACAGGTCTCGTCAGGCCGTTCGAGGAAGACGCGCCAGGGCGCCTTCGAGCGGCTGCGCGCGCCACGGCCAAAAGGCCAAGTCTGTTGACGCGTGCCTCCGGCCCGGGTGGCCGGAGCGACTACTCCCCTGAGGGTGCGCGAACTATAGCCAAGCCCTGAGCGGGCTGTCCAGCGCCAGGGCAGGGACGGTCCTCTGCAACCCTCGGGAAGAACGGCGTCGTATCATCCTGGACTCGAAGCCGTCCGGGTCGCGAAGGTTCCTCGACAGCGTCGGCACGGCCATTCCCACATCGCGCGATTCATCCTTCTGATGCCCGCATCGGGCGGGAGGCACGTCTGGCCCGCCTGCGCCGGAGCCTTCAGCCTGGCGGGCAGGTGATCATCGCAGGGTCGCCGAGCGTGGTCCGGAGCGCTCTTGCGGTCTGCTGCGACAAAGTGCCTGGCCTTGCCGCGATAGAATGCAGTCTTGCATCCTGGGCGACCTTTCAGGGGAATTCGACTTGCAGCTGCTAAAACCCGGACCGTTTCCGATCCTGTCCGATCTGCAACTGATCGCCGAACGACTTCCGGTCGACGGGGGGCGGGTGCTCGAACTGGGCTGCGGTCGCGCGGAAACCACCCGGCGCATCGCCGCGGAACTACCCGTGCGAGAAGTGATCGCGACGGAGGTCGACCCCGTGCAGCACGAGAAGAACCTTCGGATCACCGATCTACCAAAGCTGACCTTCCGTTTCGGCGGCGTCGAATCCATTCAACAGCCAGACGGATCGATCGACGCGGTGATCATGCTGAAGTCTCTGCACCATGTGCCGCACCATCTGCTGCCTCAGGGCCTCAGGGAAATCCACCGGGTCCTGCGGCCCGGCGGCATCGCCTATTTTTCCGAGCCGCTGTATGCCGGGGATTTCAACGAAATCATGCGCCTTTTCCACGATGAAAGACTCCCACGCGAGAATGCCTTCGACGCGCTGCGCGCGGCCGTCGATGAAGGCCTGTTCCTGCTCGAGGACGAGGTCTTCTTCGACAGCATCAGTCGCTTCGAGGGCTTCGCGGAGTTTGAAGAGCGCGTCCTCGGCGCAACCCACACCGAGTTCGCGATTGACGAGGCACTCTACGCCCGCATTCGCGATCGCTTCATGGAGCACGTGGGACCGGATGGCGTGGCGGAATTCCGTAACCCCAATCGCGCGGACCTGCTGCGCAAGCCATGAGCTCTCTGCTCAGCACTCAGCCAAGCGGAGGCGAAAGGGCAACGACCACGGCTTCTGCGCGCTCTCGTTGCGCAAACGCTGACCGGAGCCCCCGATGACGCCACCCTACCCGGAAATCAAGACCTTCGTGCAAGAGACACTCGGCTGTTCATGCCCGGAAGAGATCTTCGATCGAATCGAAGTGGATACCGGCGCGGGGGAAGCGCCCCACCGGATCCGGATCGGGGGACGACTGCTGGTCTACATCCTGGATGCCAGCCGCGCAGCAGACGTTTCCGGCGCGATCACGAGCGCGCTGCACGAGGGCGTGCGCGAAAGGGACCGGGATCGATTCAATCGACTGAGGCTCGTTGTCGTGTCGCCCAGCCCGGACCGAATCGCGGAGGCCGCGCGGGCCGCATTCTCCGGCAGTCCGGCCCGTGACGAAAAGACGCACTTGCACGTCCTCGAAACCTGCAACCTCGGGTTCGTCCGCCTGTAGAAGGTTCGGTTTTCCGGCAACCACGATGCTGGCACTCCTGCCGCCCATCCTGCGGGCCCGGCGCGTCAGGAGTCGAGTCTACCCGGGACCCGAGGCGGAGTTTCTGAACGATGCCTTGAGACCCGCTTCGAGTCCCTCGCGCCAATCGTCGACGAAAGCCTCGATGGTCTCGATGAAGTCGGGGTCATGCTCCCGGCGGTTGATGGTGCAGTGAACCACCACGGCATCCGGATCCGGCGGGAAACCGGTGGTGACTGTCCAGGCGAGCGCGTTCGGACAGCCCGGCAGGGTGAAGCGCAGGCCGCCCCGGATCAGCTCCCGCGTTACCACGAATTCACCCCACACGCAGTAAACGCGGCCCCGATCCCCGGACCCTTCCAGCACAGTGTCGATGGAGGCGCACCATTCCGGAAGACGCTCGATCGTAAGCTCTTCCTGAAGCGTGCCCGGATCCGTGCCAACCCGGGCCGTGGCAAAGAATTCCATCGCAGACTCCCGTGTGGATGCCGGCCCTCGTCCCGCCGGTCAAGCGCATTCACGCTAACGCTCATGTCCGCGACGAGTCATTTTCTCGTGCGCCAAACGTGGCAAAGATGTGACCCAACGAAAAACGCCACCTGATGGCGGTGGCGTAAGTCGTGGTTTTTCTTGGCTCCCCGGGACGGACTCGAACCGCCGACCTAGTGATTAACAGTCACCCGCTCTACCGACTGAGCTACCGGGGAATGCGAAGCCGCGAATCGTAAGGGCCGTGGGCGGGACAGTCAAGCACCGCGCGCGAAGCGGTCGATCCGCTCCATCGCCTTGTCCAGCATCTCCATGCTGGTGGCGAAGGAAATCCGGGCGTGGCCGTCCGTGCCGAAGGCGCTCCCGGGCACGAGCGCAACCCCGACGTCGTCGAGCAGACGTCGCGAGAACTCCAGGTCGGTCTCGATGCCCAGCGCTTCCATTGCACCAGTCACTTTCGGAAAACAATAGAAGGTACCGTCCGGCATCAGGCACTCAATGCCGGGAATGGCGTTCAGACCGTCGACCACGCGCCGGGCGCGCTTTTCGAACTGCACGCACATGTCCCGGACGCATTGCTGGTCGCCGTTCAGGGCCACCACCGCGGCGGCCTGCGCGATGGAGGTCGCGTTCGAGGTACTCTGGGACTGAACCTTCTTCATCGCACCAATCAGGGACGCCGGGCCGCCTGCGTAGCCGATCCGCCAACCGGTCATTGCGTAGGCCTTGGAGACTCCGTTCAGCACCACGGTGCGCGGTGCGAGATCCGGCGCAACGTTCAGGATGTTCACGAACTTCGCGCCAGCGAACAGGATGTGCTCGTACATGTCGTCGGTCGCGATGACGATCTGCGGATGCTCGCGCAGCACCTCGGCCAGTGCGGTCAGTTCTGCAGCGGTATAGGCGGCACCCGTCGGGTTGGACGGGCTGTTCAGGAAGATCAGGCGGGATTTCGGCGTGATCGCGTCCCGGAGCTGGTCGGCGGTGATCTTGAAACCGGTTTCCTGGGTGGCCGAAATCACCACCGGCGTGGCATCGGCCAGCAACGCGATGTCCGGATAGGACACCCAGTACGGGGCTGGGATCAGTACCTCGTCGCCCTCGTTCAGCAGCGCGAGACAGAGATTGAAGATGCTCTGCTTGCCGCCGGAGGAAACCAGAATCTGATTGAGTTCGTAACGAAGCCCGTTGTCGCGTTCGAACTTCGCGACGATGGCCTTCTTCAGCGCGGCCGTGCCGTCCACCGCGGTGTACTTGGTTTCTCCGCGGGCAAGGGCTTCGATGGCTCCCTGCTTGATATGCTCGGGGGTGTCAAAGTCGGGTTCCCCGGCGCCGAGGCCGACGATATCCCGGCCCTCGGACTTCAGTTGCGCCGCGAGAGCGGTGACGGCGAGGGTGGGGGAGGGCTTGATGCGCTGAACGCGTGCGGAAAGTTGGATGTCCAAGACGGGCCTCGGGCGAGCACTGGGGTTGGCAATGCGGCGAACGCCGCTTCGAGGCTGAAATGATACTGAAATCGGTGGACCAGCATAAGGCATTGACCGACACGAGGTTCGAGGTCGTGTCCGGTTACCAGCCGGCCGGCGACCAGCCCGAGGCCATCCGTGGACTCGTGGAGGGCATCGAGGACGGGCTCGCCCACCAGGTGCTGCTCGGCGTCACCGGTTCCGGCAAGACGTTCACCATCGCCAAGGTGATCGAGGCGACGCAGCGCCCCACCATCATTCTCGCACCGAACAAAACGCTGGCCGCGCAGTTGTACGGCGAGATGAAGGAGTTCTTCCCGCACAACGCGGTGGAGTATTTCGTGTCCTACTACGATTACTACCAGCCGGAAGCCTATGTGCCGTCCTCCGACACCTATATCGAGAAGGACGCATCGATCAACGACCACATCGAGCAGATGCGGCTGTCCGCGACCCGCGCGCTGCTCGAGCGCCGCGACGCGATCATCGTCGCCAGCGTTTCCGCGATTTACGGTTTGGGCGACCCGCGCAAGTACCTGTCGATGGTGCTCCACATCCAGCGGGGCGAGCGCGTGGACCAACGCGAGATCCTGCGCCGGCTGGCCGAACTGCAGTACACGCGCAACGACATGGAGCTGCGCCGCGCGACCTACCGGGTCCGCGGCGAGGTGATCGACATCCACCCCGCCGAGTCCGAACGCGAAGCGGTGCGCATCGAGCTGTTCGACGACGAAGTCGAGCGCCTGTCGTATTTCGATCCGCTCACCGGCGAGATCCTCCGCACTGTGCCGCGGCTCACGATCTACCCGAAGACGCACTACGTGACGCCGCGCGAGACATTGGTGGAAGCGGTGGATTACATCCGCGAGGAACTGAAGGAGCGCCTCGCGTTTCTGCGCGCGGAGAACCGGCTGGTCGAGGCCCAGCGGCTCGAACAGCGCACGGTGTTCGACATGGAGATGATCCTCGAGATCGGCTACTGCGCGGGCATCGAAAACTACTCACGTTATCTGTCGGGACGTGCCGCGGGCGAGCCGCCACCGACCTTCTTCGACTACCTGCCGCCCGACGCGCTGCTGGTGATCGACGAGTCCCACGTCTCCGTACCACAGGTCGGCGGCATGTTCCGGGGCGACCGCTCCCGCAAGGAGACGCTGGTGGAATACGGATTCCGGCTGCCGTCGGCGCTGGACAACCGCCCGCTGCAGTTCGAGGAATTCGAGAACCTGCAGCCGCAGACCATATACGTGTCGGCAACGCCGGGTCCCTACGAACTGGAGCACGCCGGGGCAATCGTCGAACAGGTGGTCCGACCCACCGGCCTGCTCGATCCGCAACTCGAGGTTCGCCCGGCCGGCACGCAGGTGGACGACTGCCTGTCGGAAATCGGCTTGCGCATCGAACGCGGGGAACGCGTGCTGATCACGACGCTGACCAAACGCATGGCCGAAGATCTGACCGAATACCTGTCCGAGCACGGCGTGCGCGTGCGCTACCTGCACTCGGATATCGACACCGTGGAGCGGATGGAGATCATCCGCGACCTGCGCCTTGGGGAATTCGATGTGCTGGTTGGCATCAACCTGCTGCGAGAAGGGCTGGACATGCCCGAGGTTTCGCTGGTGGCGATCTTCGACGCCGACAAGGAGGGCTTCCTGCGTTCCGACCGCTCGCTGATTCAGACCATTGGGCGCGCGGCGCGAAACGTGAACGGGATGGCGATCCTCTACGCGGACAAGATCACCGGCTCGATGCAACGCGCGATCGAGGAAACCGAGCGGCGTAGGGAAAAGCAGCAGGCCTACAACGAAGCGC
>PULL01000298.1 GCA_003550945.1 Thioalkalivibrio sp.
GGCTGCCGCCTCCGGTGCCTCGGCCTTCGCGCCGGCCTTTTCCGCGGGTTCCGGTTTCGCACCGGCGGCCGCTGCGGCCGAGGTTTCCCCAGCGGCGGCTGTGGGCTTCTTCTCCGTGGCTGCGGCCGGTTCACCCGATGCCGCGGCCTGCGTTTCGCCCTCGTGGGCGACCGCGTCACTGCCGCCGGCAAGGCGCAGCACGGTATCGCGGTCGCGCTGATCCTTGATCGCGTTAATGAAGGAATATTCGCCACCGGTCACGGTGCGCGAGGTCTCTTCCAGTTCGATTGCCAATTCCTGGACTGTGCGGATCACGCGGATGAAGCGTTCGCCCGAGCGCGACAGCGCGAACGCGTTGTTGAGCTTGGCCTCGCGGACACCCTCGTTGAGTTCGCGGATCGTGTCGTGCAGTTTCTGGATTTCCGCCTCCCGCCGCGCACCCGTGGATTCGAGTTGCGCCACCTCGCTGCGCACGCGCCGGATCTCGGCATCCTTCTCGTCGATCAGCATCCGCTGCTCGCGCCGCAGGCTGTCGACGTAATGGCCGTGCTCGGTCCGCAGGCTGTGCAGTGCGCCTTCGTGGTCCTGCTTCAGGTTGCGGATCGCGTCGGCTTGCTCGGTCTTCAGCGTCTGCACGTTCGTCTCGTGTTCCCGCTTGATCGTCGCCGTGGCCTCCTCGTGCTCTTCCTTCAGCGCCTTCAACCCCGCTTCCTGTTCGCGTTTCCGTGCGGCGAGAGCGTCTTCGTGATCCTTTTTCAACGTCTTCAGCGTATTGGCCTGTTCGGCCTTCAAGGCCGCTACGGCCTCCTCGTGTTCGGCCTTCAGCGCTTTCAGCGCGGCGTCGTGCTCGCGCCGGACCTCCGCGACGGCCTGTTCGTGCTCGCCTTTCTCCGCCTTCAGCCGGTCTTCGTATTCCGCGCGGAGGGACGCGGCGGCCTCCGCGTGTTCGGCCCTAAGCATCTGCACCGTGCGGTCCATCTCTTCCCGCGCCGAGCGGATCTCCCCTTCGTATTGTTCATGCAGCGCGCCGAACTGGTTTTCGTATTCGGCGCGGGTCTCCCGGACGTTCGCGATGTTGGCCTGGTTCAGCCGTTCGATCGACGCGCTGTACTCGTCGTTCAGCCGCTTGAGCTCCGCCGCCTGCGATTCGCGGGCAGACTCTACCGTGCGCTCCGCGTCGGCCCTGACCCGGTTGAGTTCTTCCGCGTGGCCCTCGCGCAGCTTTTCCAGCGTATCCGCGTGAGCCGAGTCCATGGTCTTCAGCGTTCGGGACTGGTTCTTGCGCTCCTCCCCGAGCGCCTGCTCGACGCGCTCGGCGAGCGCGATCTTGCCAATCTTGAAGCCAATCAGCGCGAGAATGATGATGAAGATGATCACCTCGGGGCGGAAGAGGACCGACAAATCCATGGCATGAACCTCGCTTGATCGAAACCTGTGGTGCAGGCGAAACCGCATCGTCCCCGCGCGCCCGGAGACTGGACCGACGTCAAGACGACCCACCTGGAACCTGAGAGTATAGCGCCCGTAATTCCCTGAGCGACCGTCGCTGACCCGCGGAAGTGGTGCCGAGGGGCGTCCGGGTCCGGAGATTCCCGTGGCGTTGGCGGTCCAAAGGCATGCATTCGCACCTGCGCGGGCGCAGCCACCGCGCGGCCGGGCGCGCTACTATCGCGCTGTTTCGGACCTTTGTCGGCTCGCGCCGCAGGATGATGGGTGCGGCCGATGCATGGAGGTTCGCAAGACCACGGGGGATGAAGATGGGGCACGAATACGAAAAGCTGGGGGCCTTCTACCTCGGCAACGAGGTGGACACGCAGACCGGGGAACGCACCGAACAGCGGGTGCTCTACAACTCCCGGGATCTGACCACCCACGGCGTGATCATCGGGATGACCGGCAGCGGCAAGACCGGGCTCGGCGTGGCCCTGCTCGAGGAGGCCGCGATGGACCGCATTCCGGTGCTGGCGGTGGACCCGAAGGGCGACCTCACCAACCTGCTGCTGACCTTTCCGGAGCTCGAGGCCGCGGACTTCCGGCCCTGGATCAACGAGGATGCGGCACGCCAGCTCGGGCAGGATCCCGACGCCTACGCGGCGGGTCAGGCGGAGCTGTGGCGCCAGGGGCTGAAGGACTGGGAGCAGGACGGCGAGCGCATCCGAAGGCTGCGCGAGCAGACGGACTTCGCGATCTACACGCCGGGCAGCGAGGCCGGATTGCCGGTCTCGGTGCTGCGCTCGTTCGACGCACCGGCACCGGAATTACTGGCCGATGCCGACGGCTTCCGCGAGCGCGTGCAGACGGCGGTCACCGGCTTGCTGGGCCTGCTCGGCCTCGACGCCGACCCCGTGCGCAGCCGCGAGCACATCCTGCTCTCCTCAATCCTGGACGACGCCTGGCGCAAGGGTCTCGACCTGAATCTCGGGGCATTGATCCAGGCGATCCAGCAGCCGCCGTTCACGCGCCTCGGCGTGATGGAACTGGAAAGCGTGTATCCGTCCAGGGACCGTTTCGCGCTCGCGATGCAGTTGAATGCGCTGCTCGCGTCGCCAGGTTTTCAGAGCTGGATGACCGGTGAGCCGCTGGACATCAGCGCGATGCTCTACACGCCCGAGGGCAAGCCGCGGCTGACGGTGTTCTCGATCGCGCACCTCGGGGACGCCGAGCGCATGTTCTTCGTGACCATGCTGCTCTCGGCGCTGCTCGGGTGGATGCGCAGCCAGTCCGGCACCACGAGCCTGCGCGCGCTCGTGTACATGGACGAGATCTTCGGTTTCTTCCCGCCGAACGCCAATCCACCCTCGAAGACGCCGATGCTGACGCTGCTCAAACAGGCGCGCGCGTTCGGCGTCGGCATGGTGCTGGCCACCCAGAACCCGGTGGACCTGGACTACAAGGGGCTGGGCAACACCGGGACCTGGTTCATCGGCCGCCTGCAGACCGAGCGCGACAAGATGCGCGTGCTGGAGGCGCTGGACGGTGCGATGGCCGGCTCGAACCCGATCCCGCGGCAGCAACTCGATCGCATGATCTCCGGCCTCGGCAGCCGGGTGTTCCTGATGCACAACGTCCACCGCGGCGCACCGACGCTGATGACCACCCGCTGGGTGATGTCCTACCTCGCGGGCCCATTGACGCTGACACAGATCCGGACACTGATGGCCCCGCGAAAGGTTCCGGGGGGCGCTGTGGCACCGGCATGGTCCGGACCACCCGCGGCAGCGGGCACCCCGGGCCTGCTCCAGAGCCGTCCGATCCTGCCCACCGCGATCCGGCAGTTCTTCGTTCCGCCCTTTGCCGCCATCGAGGGCCTGCAGTACCGCCCCGCGCTGCTCGCGGCAATTGATGTGCGCTACTCCTCGGCACGGCACGGCGTCGAGGAGACGCGGCACCTGCAGCCGGTGGTCGAGCTCGGCGACGGTCCGCTCGCCTTCAGCACCGACCGTGCGGCCTTGGTCGATCTGCCGCTGGACCTGCTGGATACCGAACCGCTGGCCAACGCCCGGTTCGCCCCGTTGCCCGAAGAGGCGACCCACCCGCGCAGCTACGCGAACTGGGGCCGGGAGCTGGTGCGCTGGATCCAGGGGACTCAGCCGGTCACGCTGTACAGTTCGCCCGCGCACAAGGTGGTGTCGCGCCCCGGCGAATCGGAGCGCGATTTCCGCATGCGCCTGGCCGATCTCGGGCACGAGGCGCGGGACCGGCAGGCCGATCAGCTACGCAAGCGGTACGAATCCCGTTTCCGGACCCTGCAGGAGCGCCTGCGCCGGGCCGAGCAGGCGGTGGAGGCGCGGACCGCGCAGTCCCGGCAGGCGAAGCTGAATGCCGGCCTCACCGCCGCCGGAGCGGTGCTGGGGGCACTCGGCGGCAGCCAGCGGGGTGGCGCCAAGGGTGGGTTGCTCGGCGCGTTGCTCGGCGGGAGCGCGACGCGCGCAACCGGTGCCGCCCGCAGTGCCGGTCGGGCGGCCCAGACACGCCAGGGCGTCGCCCACGCCCAGGAGACCGTCGAGGCGGTGCGCGAGCAGATCGAGGCGCTTGAAGCCGACCTGCAGGCGGAACTGGATCGGCTGCAGGACTCGGCGGATTCGGAGGCGGCGCTGGAGGAGATCCTGGTGCGCCCGGCGATGAACGCGATGACCGTGCGCCTGACGGCGCTGGCGTGGCTGCCGTACGGGCAGGACGCCAGCGGTGCGCCGGTCGCGCTCTGGCGTGCACAGGACACCACGGCCGGCTGAACGCGCTCGCGGCAACGGCGATGGTCCTGCACCAGCCCCCGCTCGCTGGCGAGGGTGGGGCAGCGGGGCGTTGCGTGCGATCGGCCCCCTACCTCCGGCTCCCGAGGATGCCTGTAGGTACCGGATACACCGGACCGCCATTTTCCGCAGCGTCGTTCCGGCGGCATACTGCGTTACGGCTCACGGCATTCCAACCCCGGGCCGACCCTACAGGAGGAGCGCACAGATGAACGTCCGCATCGACATCGAATGCACCCCGGAGGAGTTCAAGGAGCTCTTCATCCCCTCGGAAAAACAGGCCGAGTTTGCCGCACATTTCCAGCAGGCGATGATGAAAGGCATGCAGGAAGCGATGATGAAAGGCATGCAGCAGGCCATGGTCGATGGCATGCAGCAGGCCTTCAAGCAGCAGTTCAACCCCTTTGCCGGCGGCGGGCGCGGCGGCCGCGAGTGATCCCGTTGCCAGGGCGATGCCGCCGGCTGCAGCGGCCGGGACCGGCGCCCGGGCGTGGTCGGGGGTGCCCCGGCCGCGCCGGCTCGCGGGTGTCGCCAAGAACCATCGGCGGCGTCCTGGAGTCGGGTGCGCACGGGCACAATTTCCGAGTATTGTGCTAGGCTTTTGCGGGTTGACCGACTGTAACCACAGGAGCACTGCATGAATCTTCCCGAACGAGACGGCGACGGCTATCTGCTGGATCGCGACTGCTGGACCCCCGAAATCGGCCAGGCGATGGCGGAGGCCGACGGCGTGGTCCTCGACGACGAGAAGTGGGAGCACATTCTGAAGGCCCGGGAGTACTTCGAGGACCACGCGGTGGTGCCGCCGATCCGCAAGTTCGCGAAGTACCTGAATGCCGACCAGAAAGGCATGTTCACCACCTGGATGACCGGGCCCATGAAGCCGATTACCAAGTACGGCGGCCTGCCCAAGCCGACCGGATGCGTTTGAGCTGAGGGCCGTTTCGCGGCTCCGCGCGGGTGGTCAAGGCCCGCCGGGACTTGCGCAATGGGGCCGCAGGGCGTAAACCGTCCAGAAAATCACCGTCGCGCAGGCTGGGGGCGGCGATACAACCAGTCGTGATCCGGATCAACAAGGGGGGCAGCGATGATCCACGGACTTCTGGTGTTCAACGATTGGCTCAACAGCATCGTCTGGGGGCCACCCTTCATGATCCTGCTGGTGGGCACAGGTCTCTACCTGACCATCCGGCTCGGGTTCTTCCAGTTCACGCACCTGCGCTACGCCTGGCGCCGCACCTTCGGCACCCTGCTGAAGCCCAAGAAGGTCCACGAAGAGGGCGCGATCACCTCGTTCCAGGCGGTGACCTCCGCGATGGCGGCGACCATTGGCGTCGGCAACATCGCCGGGGTCGCGACGGCGATCGCCCTGGGTGGGCCCGGTGCGGTGTTCTGGATGTGGATCGTCGCGCTGGTCGGTATGGCGACCAAGCTCGGCGAGGCCACGCTCGGCGTGAAGTACCGGGAGGTGGACGCCGACGGCAAGGTCTCCGGCGGCGTGTTCTTCTACATCGAGAAAGGGCTCGGCCAGCGCTGGAAGTGGCTCGCGCTGCTGTACGCCTTCCTGGCGGGGCTGGCCGCCTTCGGGATCGGCAACATGGTGCAGGCGAACACCATGGCCCACGCGCTGGAAACCAGCATGGGCGTGCCGCCGTGGTTCACCGGGGTGATCGTGATGATCCTGGTGGGTGCCGTGACCCTCGGCGGCATCAAGCGCATCGCGGTCACCGCGGAGAAGATCGTGCCGACCATGGCGCTGATCTACGTGATCGGCGCGGTGGGTGTGCTGATCAGCTTCTACGCCCAGATTCCGGCGGCCTTCGGCATGATCTTCGCCGGTGCGTTCACCACCACGTCCGCGATCGGCGGTTTCGCCGGCGCGACGGTTGCGATGGCGATCCGCTACGGCTTCGCGCGCGGGATCTTCTCCAACGAAGCGGGCCTTGGCTCGGCGTCGATCGTGCACGCGCAGGCCCGCAGCAAGCCCTACGCACAGGGCCTGTGGGGCATGTGGGAAGTGTTCATCGACACGCTGGTGGTCTGCACGCTGACCGCGCTGGTGATCCTTGTCACCGGCGTGATCCAGACCGGCCAGACCGGTGCCGAACTGACCACCAGCGCCTTCACCGCCGGTCTGCCGGGTCTCGGGGGCTGGATCGTGGTGATCGCGATCGTGCTGTTCTCCTACAGCACCATGCTCACCTGGAACTTCTACGGCGAGAAGAGCTGGGAGTACGCGTTCGGCCCGAAGGTCGTGAAGCCCTACCGCATCATCTTCATCGGCTTCCTGTTCCTCGGGGCGATTGGCGGCTTGACCACGATCTGGGACATCGCCGACACGCTGAACGGCCTGATGGCGGCTCCGAACCTGATCGCGCTGGTGCTGCTCGCCGGCGTGCTGGTGAAGGAAAAGGTCCAGTACCTGAAGGAGCAGCGCGAAGAGGCGGCCCGCCAGAAACAGGAGGACGACGACGGCCCGCCGCCCGGTCCGCCGCACGTGTCCTGACCGGAAGCTCCCGGTAACCACCCGCGAGGCCAAGGAAGGCTCTCGCGGGGGCGGCTTCCAGCCGCGATGCCCGCTGCTGTGGCCGTACCCGATGGCGGCCATACGCCGCTCCCACAACGCCATCCCATCGTCGGGGCGGCTTGCAGCCGCCA
>PULL01000214.1 GCA_003550945.1 Thioalkalivibrio sp.
CAACATCGTCGCCATCCGGGTCGGCGACTGGAAAGCCGTCTATGCCGAGAACCGCGCCGATCGCATCCAGATCTGGAAGGAACCCTTCATCCAGCTGCGCGCGCCCGACCTTTACAACCTCCGCCGCGACCCGTTCGAAAAGGCCAAGCTGGGTTCCAACACCTACGAGGACTGGTATATCGATCGCGCCTTCATGCTCGGTCCCATGCAGGTGGTCGCCAGCCGGTTCCTGATGACGCTTCAAGACTATCCGCCGAGCCAGGCTCCCGGCGACTGGAGCCTGGAAACGCTCGAGCGCCAGATCAGGAGCATGACCAAGGGCGGTCACTGATCACCACCTGTTCAGGTGCCGATCGTGGGCATCGGAGGGGCGGCGGCAAATGTCCGCTGCCCCTTGTTTTATCGGAGGAATTCCCATGGGCTTTACAACTGCAACTGTAACGGCCACTCGCCGACTTGCCGTGGGCTTGGTGCTGTTTCTGGCCCTTGCCGCGGTCAAGGCCGAGCCGCTTCCGTCCTGGAATGAGTCGGAGAGCCGGAGTCAGATCATCTCCTTTGTCGAGGCAGTGACGGACCCGGGTTCGCCCGATTTCGTGCCGTCCGCGGAGCGCATCGCCGTGTTCGACAACGACGGCACGCTCTGGTCCGAGCAGCCGGTCTATGTCCAGCTCGTGTTCGCGATTGACCGGGTGCGGGCGCTGGCCGACGAGCACCCGGAGTGGAAGACCACGCAACCCTTCAAGGCGGCGCTCGAAGGCGACATGGAGGCATTGCTCGCGGCGGGCAAGCCGGGGCTGCTGGAACTGCTGATGGCCAGCCACGCCGGCACGACCACCGAGGAGTTCGCCGCCATCGTGCTGGACTGGATTGCCTCGGCCCGGCATCCCCGCTTCGACCGTGCGTTCACCGAACTGGTGTACCAGCCCATGCTGGAGC
The DNA here is from genome assembly GCA_003550945.1 of Thioalkalivibrio sp. Taxonomy (GTDB): domain Bacteria; phylum Pseudomonadota; class Gammaproteobacteria; order Ectothiorhodospirales; family Ectothiorhodospiraceae; genus Thioalkalivibrio. Next base: position 937 of record PULL01000214.1, read on the forward strand.
TGCTGGGGTACCTGCGCGACAACGGCTTCCAGACCTGGATCGTGTCCGGGGGCGGAATCGAGTTCATGCGTCCCTGGGCTTTCGAAGTCTACGGGGTGCCGCCCGAGCAGGTGATTGGCAGCAGCATCAAGACGCGCTTCGAACTGCGCGACGGTGGGCCGGTACTGGTGCGGTTGCCGGAAGTCAACTTCATCGACGACAAGGAAGGCAAGCCCGTTGCCATCCACCAGTTTATCGGGCGTCGCCCCATCGCCGCCTTCGGTAACTCCGACGGCGACCTGCAGATGCTGCAGTGGACGACGGCCGGCGATGGCCGTCGCCTCGGCGTGATCATCCGGCACACGGATGCCGAGCGCGAATGGGCCTATGACCGGGACTCCCACATCGGCCGGCTGGACAAGGCGCTGGACGAGGCCGCGGAGCGTGGCTGGGTCGTGGTTGACATGAAGGAAGACTGGGGAAGAGTCTACGGCTTCGAGTCTTCCGAGTAGCGGAGGCGGTCGGCGTCATCCTCATGTCAGGTGCTTTGCATTTTCCAGGCTGGCTGCATGCGCTTGTGCTTTCGGCCGTGGTTCTGGCCGGCTGCGGTCGTGGCGACGCTCCAGAGATCAGCCATCTACCCGCTGCCGCTTCTGCCATGGACGTGCCGACGGAACCGTCCTACGTGGGCATGGCGGTCTGCGCGGAATGCCACGCGACCGAGACCGCCGCCTGGACTGGCTCCCACCACGACCTCGCGATGGCGAGGGCAGATCGCACGACCGTGCTCGGCGACTTCGACGACACGGTCTTCAACCACGGCGATGTCGAGTCCCGGTTTTTCCGGCGTGACGGAGGTTTCTTCGTTGTTACGGAGGGTAACGATGGCGAGCTCGCGGAATTCGAGTTGAAGTGGACCTTCGGGTGGGAGCCGCTGCAGCAATACCTGGTCGAGTTCCCTGACGGCCGACTCCAGGCACTGGGGGTTGCGTGGGATACGCGTGCGGCGGCAGAGGGCGGACAGCGCTGGTTCCACGTCTACGGCGATCAGGTCATCCCGGCCGGCGATGAACTGCACTGGACCATGCCCGCGCAGAACTGGAACTACATGTGCGCAGACTGTCACTCGACCGGCTACCAGAAGAACTACGATCCGGAGTCCGACACCTTTGCCTCTACCTGGACCGACGTGAACGTGGCCTGCGAGGCCTGCCACGGGCCTGGTTCCACACACGTGTCGCGAGCCCGGGACGCTCGCCTGGACGAAGGGCACGGTTTCCCGGTGAGCTTCGCGCAGCCTGAGCGGGGGAGGGTTCTGCGCGAAGGCGCGAAGACGGTTTCGATCGTGGGAGGCGACCGGACATCGATGCAGGTCGAGGCGTGTGGAAGCTGCCACGCGCGGCGTGCCCCGATTGCCGAGACATACCGGCACGGCAGGCCGCTGCTCGATTCCCATCTTCCCGCGCTTCTGACCGAGGGCTTGTACTTTCCGGACGGCCAGATCCTGGACGAGGTGTTCGAGTATGGCTCGTTCCGGCAGAGCCGCATGTACGCGGCAGGCGTGGTCTGTACCGACTGCCACGATCCTCACAGCCTGCGGTTGCGCGCCGACGGCGATGGGGTGTGTGCCCAATGTCACCTGCCGACTCACTACCAGACCGCAAGCCATACCCATCACGAGCCGGGTACCGGCGCGCCGGGCTGTATCGACTGCCACATGCCGGCACGCACGTACATGGTGGTGGACGTCCGGCGGGACCACAGCTTCCGGGTTCCTCGCCCGGACCTGGCGGTCGAACTCGGCGTGACCAATGTCTGTGCATCCTGTCATGCGGATCAGTCCGACGAATGGAGTGCATCCGCGGTGCGTAGTTGGCTCGGGAGGGATGCGCGCGGCCTGCAGGATTTCGCGCATGCCTTTGCGGCCGGACGCGCGGGCAGGATCGACGCGGCGGATTCGCTGCGCGGCATCGCCGCGGATCCTGCCCAGCCGGCCGTGGTTCGGGCGACCGCACTCGACCTTTTGCGTACCTATCCAGGACCGGAGACCCTTCGGGTTGCCATCGCGTCCCTGGAGGATCCGGATCCAGCAGTCCGCCTGGCCGCGCTCGGACCTCTGGGCACGGCTCCGATGGTGGAGCGGGCGGCGCTGTTGAAGCCGCGGTGGGCGGATCCGGTGCTCGCGGTGCGGATCGAGGCAGCCCGTTTGGCGGCCGGTGTAGATCCGCGAGTTCTGGAAGCTACGGAATTCGATCGGTTGATCGCGGCGATGGCGGAGTACGTGGATGCGCAGCGTGCGAGCCTGGACCGTCCCTCGGCCTGGGTGAATCTCGGCAACCTGTACGCGGAGGCCGGTGATGCCGAACTCGCCATTGAGCAATACCGGGCCGCGCTCGCGCGTGATCCCGCCTTCGAACCGGCATTCGCAAACCTTGCCGACCTCCTGCTACGGCTAGGAAATGAGGTGGCCGCTGGGGAAGTGCTGGCGCGTGGCCTGCAGGCATTACCGGACAGTGCGACCCTGCACCACGCGATGGGGCTGCACCAGATTCGAATCGGCAACCGACAGGCGGCCATGGACTCGCTGTCGACGGCGGTTGAGCTGGCGCCAGGCAACGCCCGGTTCAACTACGTTTATGCGATTGCGCTCGACGGTGAGTCTCGCCGCGCAGAGGCGATTGCGCAGCTCGAAAGCACGCACGGGATTCGGGAAGCAGATCAGGACGTTCTGCGTGCGTTGATCAGCATGAATCTGGAGTCGGGGATGCTCGAAGACGCCCGGAGGTATGCAAGGCAACTGCAACGGCTCAGACCGAGGGATGCACCGCTAGAACAGTTGCTTGACCAACTGGGCGGTGACTGATCGGCCGATCATCAAGCCGCGAGCCCCGCTTCAACTGCGTACGCCGGGTTCCGCACCGATCAGCGCCTGAACGAACGCGGCCCGCTCGGCGGGGCTCGGGGGATTCTTCGGCTTCTGGGCCTCGATGCGGTCGATGCTTGTGCTGAGACCGACGCCATTGGCAATCTGTACCGCAAGGCCAGGACGCGCGTTCAACTCGAGGATCAGCGGCCCGAGGTCGCGGTCTAGCACCACGTCGACCCCCAGGTAACCGAGCTCCGTGAGTTCGTAACAGCCGGCCGCGAGTTCCAGCAGCCGGTCCCAGCCGGGAATCGCGATACCGGCAATGCCGGCACCCGTGTCCGGGTGGCGTTCGACGATGTCGTTGTGCCAGACGCCGTGTCCGGTGACCCCGGTCGCGATGTCGATCCCGGCGCCCACGGCGCCCTGGTGGAGGTTGGCCTTGCCATCGGAGCCGCGAGTAGGCAACCGGACCATCGCCATTACCGGATACCCGCGATAGACGACCGTCCGGATGTCGGGAACGCCCTGGAAACTGACGTCTGCGAACAGCGGGTCGAACTTCACGCGATATTCGATCATCGCCTTGTCGGGCTGTCCGCCGAGGCTGTACATGCCGCTCAGAATGTTCGAGACGTGGTGTTCAAGGCTATCGATCTCTTCCAGCAGCCCGCTGGCCTTGCGGAAGCGTTCGCCCATGCGTCCGGTGATCACGAGGATGCCATTCCCACCGCTGCCGTGCGCCGGCTTGATCACGAAATCCTCATGACCGGCAATCAGATCGGGCAGATGCCGGGCGTCGTGATTGGTCTCGATCACACCGTAGAGTTCGGGGACCGCAATCCCGGCGTCGAGTGCTAGCTTCTTGGTCAGGAGCTTGTCGTCGACAAGCGGGTAGTTCCGGCGATGGTTGAGCCGAGCGATCATTCCGGTGTTGCGCTGGTTCATGCCGACGATCCCGAGCCGCCGCAACTCGCGGGGGGTGATGAACCACTTCACGGACCGGACCTTCCGGAGAGCGCGCGGAAACGGATCAGCTCGGACAGGCGATAGCCGGTGTAGCGGCCCAGCAGCAGGGTCACGGCCAGCACCAACAGCAGCAATTCCGGGAACACGAAGATCAAGTGTTCGAGGTACGGGTTGATCATCAGCAGATAGCCGACGATCGCAGCCCCCATGCTGCCCACACCCTGGCGGATCGCATCCGCGGCGCCGTGTTCCTCCCAGACGATGGACATGCGCTCGATGGTCATCGCCAGAATCACCATCGGGAACAGCGCGACGGCAAGCCCGTGTTCGATGCCGAGGTGGTGGCTGACGATGCTCAGCATCAGCATCAGCATCACCACAACGATCACCACCGCCGCGAGACGCGGCACCAGCAGCAATTTCAGGTGCTCGAGGTAGAAACGGATCGCGAGCCCCAGCGACACGATCAGCGTGAACAGGATCACCCCGCCGAGAAGCTCGGTTTCGCGAAACGAGAGCGCGATCAGTACCGGCATGAAGGTGCCGAATGTCTGGAATCCCACCACGTTGCGCAGCAGTACGATGATCATCGCTCCGACCGGAACCATCAGCAGTACGCGGTACATGTTCTGGGTCTGGATCGGAAGCCCGAGCAAGGAGAAGTCGGCGATGCGCGAGTCCAGCAGCAGCGCGCGTTGTTGTGCGGCATCCACCGCGCTCTGGAAGTTACGGGTGACGGCAAAACTGACTTGCGCGTTCCGGGCGCGGCTCAATTCCAACGGATCCTGGTCGCCGTACCACCAGACCAGGAAATTGGCGGGATACCCGACGCTGCCGTCCGCCGGGTTGATCGGTACCCATTCCCGCGTGTTGTGGACCTCGAGCCAGGCCCGCGGCTGCAGGTCACGGGCCCTCTCGGTCAGGTGCAGTCCATGCGTCATCCGGGCCGGAATGCGAGCGCCGGCGAGCAGTTGGATCGCCGCGCGCACGCGTTCCCGTTCATCGCCACCCCGGGTAACGAACAGTGCGAGGTTCTCGTCTGGCGCATGCGCCATGTCACGCACCAGAACGGTCGCGAAGCTGGTGATGTCCGCGGATCGTTCGCGCACCCTTTCGACGATCGCGCTGGCTGCGGAGGCGTAAGGCTCCTCCAGTTGCGGGATATCGGCGGGGCCCGGGTATTCCTCGCTAGGCCGCAGGGATCGGGTGATCTCGTACACCGTGGTCCGGTAGTAGACAACCTGGCGCCCCCGTGGGCTACGGGTCGTCCAGATAGCCTCGCGGTTGTCTCCCGTCATGCCAGTGGTCAGCCCGTAGTCGCGGGACACGAAGTGCTCGTCGAGCAGCGCGAAACCCGGGGGCTGGTGCGGGATCAGCATGCGGGCAGTGACGGCCCCGCCAGTGGGCTCGAACGCGACCCGGGCTTCCACGATCCAGTTGTCGGTGATCTGGGCAGGCAGCACGGGAAAGCCGAGGTTCCTGACCTTGTGCTGGAAGATGCCCAAACTGATCGCTGCAAGCGCCAGGATCAGCAGCGGGAGATGCAGTCGCTTCATTCGTTCGAATCGGAATCAGCCGGCGCGTCGCGCTCGACCGAATCGGGATCCGCGGGATCGCCGGTCTCCGGTGCACAACGGGGTCGCTGCAGGAAGGTCTCCGCTGAGTCCACCAGGATGATGCCGCGCATGTGGTTACGGCCGACCAGGGCCTGGTAGTTCAACTGCGTCCGATCGATCAGGCTCATTTCCTCTTCCCGGTAATGCGGTCCGATGCACAGCCCGATCGACACCACGGGTCGTCGCTGCAATTCGCCGTCATGACGCACGATGCGCACGTGGCGGGTGATCGGGCGTTCGATGCGCACGGTGTTGTCCGCATCCTCGGGATCGATGATGTCGAACGCGATCCACCGCTTGCCGTCGCGGCGGAATGTCTGCTTGTTCAGCGCATTCAAGGACGAGGTAGTCGCGCCGGTGTCCATCTTGGCTTTAAGCGAGATGCCCTCGGGCAGGATCTCGATCCGCTCGACCCAGCCGTGGATCGTGCGAACGTCGGGTTCGCTCGCGTTCACGCCAACGGCCAACGCAACGCTGAGCAACACGGCTACCGGGAAAAACGGGAAATGCATGG
>PULL01000019.1 GCA_003550945.1 Thioalkalivibrio sp.
CCTGTCCTTCCTCGTAGCCTTCCCGCCGGCTTGCAAGGCTCTCGCGGAAAACGGCGTCGATCTCGTTCAGGCGTTCCGCCACCTGTGCCAGAAATGACTCGATCTCGGCCCGGTCGCGGTGGGCCCGGCCGCGCATCTCGGCGACGAGGTCGGCGATCGCCACCAGCGCCTCCTCGGTACGATCCGGCGCCGCAGCGCCGAGCAGCAGTTGCCGGATGTCTTCGTAACGCCCACCCAGTTCGCTCGGCACTTCGATGTGTTCCAACAGCCGCAGCAACACCTCGTGCGGCTTCAGCCCATCACGGGGCCCGTCACGATGCGCTCCGCGCACGGAAGGCTGCAGGCGCATCGCCAGTTCGTGACCGAGGTTGTAGACCTGCACCTCGCTGTCGGCCCGCTCGATCCTGAGGAGCAGGTCAGCGCCGGCATCCGACCCCAGCAGGCCCTCCACCAGCTCCTGCAGAAGGTTCCGGGCCATGCGCAAGCGTCGCCGCTCGGCATCGGCCGCGTCCGCGGCGCCCCCCGACCCGCGTCTGAACAGTCTGCCCAGAAGGCCCTGGCCCATACCCGCACGTTCACTTTCCCCCAGTTGGCGGTTATCCAGGTTCCGGACCGATTCCGAGATCTGTTCCAACTGTGCACGCAGGCGCGTCGGGTCGGCTCCCGCCCGCAGCAGCCCCCGCAGTTCGTCAAGATTCCGGTCGAGCACCGGGTCGATCCCTTCAGCGGCCAGTGCAAGGCGGATCAGTGCCTGGCGCAGCAGGGCTTCGGTCTCCGCCCACTTCCTCTCACGGGACTCGAACTCGGCGACGGTGCCGAGATATTTCTCTTTCCACTCGGTCTGGATGCGTTCTTCCGGCACGCCGCTCGATCCCCGTTCCGGGCCTCAGCCCACGCCGCCGGGCGCTGCACCGGCATCGTGAAGCTCAAGGTCGACCATCAGCGCGTTCGCCAGGGCTTCCAGGTCATCCTGCACCGCGTGCAGATCGGTCTGCGCTGGCACACCGAGTTCCGCGTAGGCGCGAAACAGGAGTTCGCCCGACATCGAAGCGGGCTCGCAGCCGGTCTCCAGCTCCTCGATGGTGATGCCGTGACGTGCCAGCACGGCCGAGATGTCCTGCACGATCCCCGGGTGATCGTGACCCACCAGGTCCAGCTGCACGCGGCGCAGCCTCTCCGGCCCGGGATCCCGGCCCCGCTCGATGGTCACGTGGAGCCCCTCGCTCTCCAGGCCCCGGAGCACGGACTCCAGGCCGTCTGCCGCCTCGGCATCCACCTCGAGCCGGACCACGCCGGCGAACTGTCCGGCCAGCTGCACCATCCGGCTCTCCATCCAGTTGGCTCCCGCGCCGGTCGCGCGGGCCGACACCGCGCTCACCAATCCCGGGCGATCCGGCCCGAGCAGCGTCAGAATTACGGATACCTTCACACTGTGACCCCCCGATCGACGGCTGAAGGCACGATGGTAAGCGAAGTCCCTGGTGCGCGCCTTACCCCCGGGGCCGCCCGAACGATCAGTCCGGTTCGAGTTCGGCGCGAACGTCCAGGTAGCGGAGCAGGTCCTTCAGCACCAGTATCCCCACCAGGCGCTCGCCCTCGGTGACCATCAGCCGAACCGAGCGCGTCTTCTGCATCTGGTTCAGCGCCTCATCGGCCTTCATATCGGCCTCGATGGTGTTTTCCTGAATATTCTGCTGGCAGACATCCCCGACCCGAGTCCGTTGCCAGTCGTCGCGCGGCACCTCCCGGACCTCCGCGAGCCCGATGCTGCCCAGCAGCCGCTGGCCGCGAACCACCGGGAAGCGGTCAAAATTGTGATGATAGAGGTACTCGTTCACGAACTCCTCGATGCGGGTTTCCGCGGGCACGGACACCGGATCGGCGGTCATGAACCGGCGCACGGTTCGCCCCGCGAGGGCCTGCTGGGTCAGCAGCTGCTGATAGCTCGCGGCCGCCGCCGCGTACACGAACATGCCGATCAGGAACCACCACATGCCGCCAACGAAGTTGCCCGCGATGAAGCTCGCCAGGCCCAACGCGACCAGCAATAACCCGAACCCCTGGCCCATTCTCGTGGCCCAGCGCGTCGCCCAGCGGATATCGCCTTTCATCTGCCAGAGGGTCGCGCGCAGCACGCGGCCGCCATCCAGAGGAAAGCCCGGCACCATGTTGAAGATCGCGAGCAGCATGTTGATGAAGCCGAGATAGCGCGCCACCCCCGCGATGTGCTCGGGGAAACCCACCGCGACCATCGTCAACGCAAGCAGATAGAACGCAACGCCCAGAACCACGCTGGCGATCGGGCCGGCGATCGCCATCCAGAACTCGATTCGCGGCTCCTTGGGCTCCGCCTCCATCTCCGCCACCCCGCCAAACAGGAACAGCGTGATGCGGCGGACAGGTATGCCGTACGCACGCGCGACCACGGAGTGACTGAGCTCGTGAAAGAGCAGTGAGAAGAACAGCCCCAGCATGCCCACCAGGGCCATCATCCAGTAGGTGAGCGGGGCCAGATCCGGGTAAACAAAGGGAAAAAATCCGGCGGCCAGCGACCAGGTGACCAGCAACGCCAGGAAAAGCCAGGTTACGTTCGCCCGAATCTCGAAACCCAGCACCCGGAACAGACTGAAGCTTTCACCGAACATGGCCCCTCTCCTCGGCACCCACGCTACCGATCCGGCCCCGCAACCGGGGCCAGCACCGGCTCAGGCGATCGTCACTTCCTTCGAAAGGAACACATCCTGAATCGCGTTCAGCAGGGCCACCCCCTGCTGCATCGGACGCTGGAATGCCTTGCGCCCCGATATCAGGCCCATTCCGCCTGCCCGCTTGTTGATCACCGCAGTGCGCACCGCCTGCTGCAGGTCGTTCTCGCCCGACGGCCCGCCCGAGTTGATCATCCCGACGCGGCCCATGTAGCAGTTCGCAACCTGGTAGCGCACCAGATCGATCGGGTGCTCGGAGGTCAGCGTGTCGTAGACCCTGGGGTGCGTCTTGCCGAACGCGATCGCCTTGTAGCCACCGTTGTTGGTCGCCTGCTTCTGCTTCACGATGTCGGCGCCGATGGTCGCGGCCAGGTGGTTGCCCTGCCCGGTCAGGTCCGCCGATTCATGGTAATCGACGCCATCTTTCTTGAACGCGTTGTTGCGCAGATAGGCCCAGAGCACGGTCACCATGCCCAGCTCGTGCGCCCGCGCAAAGGCCTCGCTGACCTCCTCGATCTGCCGCCGGGACCCCTCGGAACCGAAATAGATCGTGGTGCCGACCGCAACCGCCCCGAGATCAAAGGCCTGTTCCACCGACGCGAACAGGGTCTGGTCGGCGATGCCCGGGTAGGTGAGCAGCTCGTTGTGGTTCAGTTTCACCAGAAACGGAATGCGGTGCGCGTAACGGCGCGACACCGAACCCAGCACGCCTAGCGTCGACGCCACCGCGCTGCAGCCCCCCTCGATCGCCAGCTCGACCAGCCGATCCGGGTCGAAATAGATGGGGTTTGGCGCGAACGAGGCGCCGGCGGAGTGCTCCACCCCCTGATCCACCGGCAGGATGGACAGGTAGCCGGTACCGGCCAGCCGACCGCTGTTGAACATCAGCTGGAGATTGCGCATCACCGTCGGAGAGCGGTCCGTCAGGGAGACTACGCGGTCCACGAAATCCGGGCCGGGGGTCTGCAGCAGGTCCCTGGGTATCCCCTTGCACTCGTGTTGCAGCAGGTCTTCCGCCTCGCTCCCGAGAAGGTCGAACAAGTCCGTCACGACGATCCTCCTAGCGCGCCGTCAGGATCCTCGGAGCGGGCACCCGGCGCAGTTTGTCCCCACAAGGCCCCGAGGTCTTCACACCGAGTATGGACCCCGGGGTCGGACCAAGGCAAACGGTTGATTCCGCTTCAAACAGGGGTGCAAAACGGGTGCAAAAACAGGCTTGAAGCCGCATTTTCACCCCCAAAACGAGGCCCGTAACCCATTGCCGCGCCCTGAGGACGTATGCGGAAAACCCGGTGCACATGCAAACCAGCCGGATGCAACGGTACCCGTCCGCAAAGCGCGGGAACGGTCAGCCCCGTTCGGGACGGCGCGTCGCGGCACCGGTTGGTCAGACGAGGCGATCCGCTACCGGATTTTTCCCGCGCGTCACCCCGCCCGCGAGTTCAGGAAGGTTCGCCGTCTTCGGCACACCCGACCGGCGATCGGGCTTCCAGTGCTGGCCGCGACAACGCCTCCGCAATCCGATCATCCCGCCCATAAATGTCGGGCCTGAACACCACGCCCCCGTCGGCAGCCACGTCGGCGGTCCAGTAGCCGATCAGGATGGGGACCGGACGCGTGAGGTAGAAATTCTCGGTCTTTTCCTTGGCCACGAGTTCGGCCGCACGCTCCGGACCAGCGTCGCTGCCGTCCTCGATCAGCAGATCGACGAGCTCCATTGGCCTCTCCACTCGCACACACCCGGAACTCACCTGCCGACGCGCGCGTTCAAAGATTCCCTGGCTCGGCGTGTCGTGCAGGTATACGTGAAACGGGTTCGCGAAGCGGATCGCCACCTGGCCCAGCGCGTTGTGCGGACCCGGTTCCTGGCGGACCAGAATTCCGCTGGGGTTGTGCCAGTCGACGTCTTCCGGATCGAGCCGGCCCCCGCGGTAGTCCAGCACGTGCATCCGGTTCTCCTTCAGGTATCCGATGTCCTCGCGCACGCGAGGCAGCACATCCTGGCGCAGTATGGTCGGCGGCACGGTCCAGGATGGATTGAAGGTCAGATGCGTCACCTCCGATCGCAGGCGCGGCGTCGGACGGGAAGCGCGCCCGACCTGTGTGCGAGCGCTCCAGACGGTCTCGCCATCGCGAACGTAGCGGATCTGAGCGCCGGCAATATCAACCACCACGCCGAACGGCATCGGCTCCCGGGCCAGCCAGCGCGCCCGTTCCAGATTTACACGAAGCTGTTCCAGCCGGGACGGCACGGGCCTGTTCAACGCCGCCAACGTCTCCGGGCCCACGATGCCGTCCGCCGCGAGACCGCGCGCGCGCTGGAAGGCCAGCACGGCCGCGACCAGCCCCGCGTCGTAGATGTCACTGTCTGCCACGTGGACCGAGGCTGCAGGGGCGTATTCCCGCAAGCGCTCCCGCAACAGGGGCACGCGGGCGTCGCGATCACCTTCGCGCAGCAGCGGCCCCGCAGGCACGATCGGCCCTTCCGCCGCTGGCGGCAGACGCATCAGTTCGACGTATGCCTGGCGCAGGCCCTGATACTGCGGGGTGGACGGGCGCGCCTGGGAGAACGCGCCGTCAATGTCATCCAGCATCCCCGCCGCGAGCATGATCACGCGCAGACGCTGTGCCTCGACGGCAGCAGGGTCCGCAGACGGCCAGATCGGCTCGACTACGGCAGGATCCAGGCGGCCCAGCGCGAGATCCTGCATCGCGTTCAGAAAGGCGTCCGTGGCCAGCAGGTCCACGCAGGCGATGTCGGCCGGCGATGCAGCACGCTCGGCCACGCTCCGCCTGAGATCCGAGAGCCGGTAGGATTCCGGGTCCAGCCCATCCTTCTCGAGGCTCCCCAGCGCGGCGACCAGTTGGGCGAGACGGTCTTCCCGCTCCCAGGCCGGCGCATACCCCCGCTCGGCATAGAACCAGAGAAGCGCGTCGGTGGAGCTGAAATCCCGTTGCGCCCGGCCCGCTTCCCTCGCGTCCGATGCAGCCACCGTCAGTGCTGCCTCAATGTGCCGCGCGGACTCCTCCACAGACCCGGGGTTTGCCAGAACCCAGGCGGGAACCCACAGCAGCACCAGGAGAAGCGTGAACCGCATGGTGATCAACTCATTTTTACTCGATGGCTCAGTATGTTAGAATACACGGGTTTTTTGTGCATACGGAGTACCGTCAAGTTATCGCCAGTTTCTGCCGATGCATCCATTCATGACCGGTGGACCACGCCCGACACGGGCGCGTTCAACCTCACGACTGTCGATGCGGCCGAGCACGCCGAAAACGGGCCCCGTACTCCATTCCAATTTGGCGGCAATTGCTACGGAGAATTTAAACGCGTGATGAAAAGGTTTCGCAAACTGACGCTGGCCCTGTTGAGCATGGGGCTGCTTTCCACCCCGGCGCTTGCGTCGGACAACTCCGCCCAACAGAAACTGGTCCAAAAATTGTCCGGCGAAGCGCCCGCGCTGCAGCCAATCGTGCTGAAGAAGGCCGTGGCCGCGATGAAATGCGCGGTCAACAACGGCATGGAACCCGCCGACCGGCTCGCGGTAATTGATTTTTCGCTGCCCTCCTCCGAGCGCAGGCTCTGGATCTTCGATATCGGACAGAAGCAACTGCTGCTCGAGGACTTCGTCGCCCACGGTCAGAACTCGGGCGACAACTATGCAACCCGCTTCTCCAACATCGTCGGCAGTTTCCAATCCAGCCTCGGGTTGTTCCGCACGCAGGAAAGCTACTTCGGGCGGCACGGCTACTCCCTGCGCATGGACGGACTCGAGCCAGGGGTGAACGATCGCGCGCGTGACCGGGCGATCGTGATCCATGCCGCGGATTACGTGGACCCCTCCTGGATCGAACGCCAGGGACGCATCGGCCGCAGCCAAGGGTGCCCGGCCGTCCGCCCGGAAGTCGCGGAGATGGTCGTGGACAGCCTGAAGGACGGGCAGTTCATGTTCTCGTATTACCCCGACCCGGAGTGGCTCGCGTCCTCCGCTTTCGTCAATTGCCAGCCGAGCCAGGTGGCCGCGCTGGTGCAGTGACGGTCG
>PULL01000221.1 GCA_003550945.1 Thioalkalivibrio sp.
AAGGAAGCGACGCGGCAGCAGATGCTGGAAACGATTCGCAACGTTCTCGAGCGGAATACCGGCGATCCCGGGGTCGAGTCGCTTTATTTCACATCCTTCGTGATGCAGTGAGGCGAACATGACGCCGAACGAACTGCTTTCCCAGGAAGAGATCGACGCCCTTCTGCAGGGCGTGGACAGTGGCGATGTCGATACCGAACACGACCTCCACGCACGCGACGGGATCGCGCGGACCTATGATTTCACCAGCAAGGACCGCATCGTGCGGGGGCGGATGCCCACGCTCGAAATGGTCAACGAACGCTTTGCACGCTTCCTGCGTGTGAGCCTGTTTCGCCTGATGCGCCGCAACGCCGAGATCTCGCTGGGCGGCGTGCGCATGACCAAGTTCGACGAATACGTCCACTCGCTCTCCGCGCCGACGAGCCTGAACACCGTGAAGGTGAGGCCTCTGCACGGAACCGCGCTGTTCGTGCTCGACCCGGAGTTGGTGTCGATTCTGGTGGACAACTTCTTCGGCGGCGACGGCCGCTACAGCGCGAAGATCGAGGATCGCGAGTTCACCGCAACCGAGCTCCGGGTGATCCGCGTAATCCTCGACCAGGTCTTCACCGATCTGAAGAAGGCCTGGACGCCCGTGATGGAGCTCGACTTCGAGTACGTGGGCTCGGAAGTGAATCCCGAGTACACGAGCATCGTCAGCCCCTCCGAAGTCGTGATGGTGATCAGCTTCCGGCTGGACCTCGACGGGGGCGGCGGTGACCTGCACATCACCCTGCCGTATTTCATGATCGAACCGATCCGCGACCTGCTCGACGCGGGTATCCAGAGCGACCGTCCCGACCGCGACGAGCGCTGGATCCGGGGCTTGCGCGAGGAACTGAAGACCGCCGAGGTCGAGGCGATCGCATTGCTCGCCGAAACGCGCCTGACGCTGGGGCAGGTGGTGAAGCTGAAGGCGGGCGACATCATCCCGGTGGATCTGCCGAAGCTGCATCTGCTGCGCGCCGAGGGGATCCCGGTCGCCCGCGGCCGTTTCGGCATCTCCGACGGCAAGAACGCCATCCAGGTGACCGAGCGCATCTCGCGCTCGACCTGATCATCCAGAGGATTTCCAGTGATGAGTGACGATACGAGAAAGGACGCGGGACGGGACGACTCGTCCAGCGCGACCGAAGCCAATCCGGCAGAGTCCGCCCAGTCCTTTGAGAAGGCCAGTTTCGAGGCTCTGTCTCCGGATTCCCCGGCAGCCGGGGCAAAGAGCGACGTGAACCTCGATGTGGTGCTCGACATTCCGGTCACCCTGTCCGCGGAGATCGGGCGCACACGCATCGCGATCCGCAGCCTGCTGCAGCTGAACCAGGGCTCGGTGGTGGAACTGGACCGGCTCGCGGGCGAACCGCTCGACGTGTTCGTGAACGGAACACTGATCGCGCACGGCGAAGTCGTGGTGGTGAACGAAAAGTTCGGCATCCGGCTGACCGATGTGATCAGCCCCGCCGAGCGCGTGAAGAAGCTGAAGTAATGGGCAACCGGCACAGCAAGCCGTACCGCAGGTCTGCGCCCGCACCGGCACCTGTTTTGGGGTTCGGTCGCCGCGCCGCAGGGCGGGTGTTCGCCGGCTGGCGCCGGGCTTGTGCAGCCATCGCGGTGGGACTGGTCCCGGGGCCATTGCTGGCCGAAGCCGCCCAGGGCGGATGGCCCGCCTCCCCCGGCGCCGGAATGAACGCCGCCTACCTGGCACAGATGCTGGTGGGCCTGATCCTGGTGATCGCGGCGATCCTGGTGCTCGCTTTCGTGATGCGCAGGGTCGGGGGTATCCAGTCGCGCCTGGGCAGCCAGTTCCGCGTGGTGGGCGGGATTTCGGTTGGCTCCCGCGAACGGGTGCTGCTGTTGCAGGTGGGCGAGCAACAGTTGCTGGTGGGCGTGGCTCCCGGCCGGGTGCAGGCCCTGCACGTGCTGGAGGAACCGATTCGCGTGGAGGCGCCGGCGCGGGATGGTGGTTCCCAAGCCGATTCCCCGTTCGCCCGCCGGCTGCGTGCGGTGCTGCATCGGGAGCAGGCGTCGTGAAGCTGCGCAGTCTGCTGTTTCCGGTGCTGCTGTTGCTCGGCGTCTCGGTCCAGCCGGCCTGGGGCCAGGCCGGGATCGAGATACTGAATGTAACGACCGGGCCGGAGGGCGAGCAGACCTACTCGGTCACGCTGCAGATCCTGATCCTGATGACGCTGCTCAGCCTGCTCCCCGCGGGCCTGATCATGCTGACGTCGTTTACCCGGATCATCATCGTGCTGGCGCTGCTGCGCCAGGGGCTCGGGACCCAGCAGACCCCGTCCAACCAGATCCTGATCGGGCTCGCGCTGTTTCTGACCCTGTTCGTGATGACGCCGGTGTTCGACCAGATCAACGTGGTCGCGGTGCAGCCCTACGTGCAGGAAGAACTGAGCGCGGAGCAGGCGGTGGTCGAGGCCAGTGGCCCGATCCGCGAATTCATGCTGGCCCAGACCCGCGAGAGCGACCTCGCGATGTTCGCGCGCATCAGCGGGCGCGACGGCTTCGAGTCACCCGACGACGTTCCGTTCACGCTGCTGATTGCGTCGTTCGTGACCAGCGAACTGAAGACGGCGTTCCAGATCGGGTTCCTGATCCTGATCCCGTTCCTGATCATCGACCTCGTGGTGGCCAGCGTGCTGATGTCGATGGGCATGGTGATGCTCTCGCCGCTGATCATCTCGCTGCCGTTCAAGGTGATGCTCTTCGTGCTGGTGGATGGCTGGGCGCTGATCATGGGCACCCTGGCGTCCAGCTTCTTTTTCACATGAACCGCCTGGCCACAGTCCTGCCGGCGGCACTCCCGGAACGGAGGTGACGAGGCCATGACTCCCGAAACCGTCGTCGAGATCGGCCGCGAGGCGCTGATGGTCATCACCCTGCTGACCGCGCCGGTGCTGCTGACCGCGCTGGCGATCGGCCTCGCGATCGGCATGATCCAGGCGGCCACCCAGATCCAGGAGATGACGCTGTCGTTCATCCCGAAGCTGCTGGGGATGTTCGTGGCGCTGGCCCTTGCCGGCAACTGGATGCTGGGAATGGTCGTCGACTACACGCAGCGTCTTTACGACGCGATCCCCGGGATCATCGGCTAGGCGTTCGGGCCTCGGGATGAATTTCACCACCGCCGAGATCACCGCCTGGGTCGGGGCCTTGCTGTGGCCCTTCCTGCGCATCGGCGCAATGCTGGTGGCCGCGCCGTTGTTCGGCGCGGGCATGGTGACGGTACGGATCCGGCTGGCCTTCGCTTTCCTGCTGGCGCTGGTGGTGGCTCCGCTGATTCCGGTACCGCCGGCCGTGGAACCCCTGAGTCTTGCCGGACTGGTGATCAGCGTGCAGCAGATCCTGATCGGTCTCACCATCGGGTTCGTGCTGCAGATGGTCTTCAGCGCGATGACGCAGGCGGGCGAGACCATCGCGCTGTCGATGGGCCTCGGCTTTGCGTCGATGGTCGATCCCCAGCAGGGCGTGCAGGTGCCGGTGGTGTCGACCTATTTCGTGATCATGTCGACGCTGATCTTCCTCGCACTGAACGGCCACGTCGCGCTGATCGAGCTGACGCTGATGAGCTTCTACAGCATGCCGATCGCGGTCGACGGGATCGTTCGGGAAGATCTCTGGGCGCTGGTGAGCTGGGGCAGCACCATGTTCGTCTACGGACTGCTCGTGGCGCTGCCCGCGGTCGCGTCGATGCTGCTGGTGAACCTGTCCATGGGTGTGATCACGCGTGCGGCGCCCCAGCTGAACATCTTCGCGGTGGGTTTTCCGATGATGATCCTGCTCGGTTTCGTGCTGCTGCTGCTGACCCTGCCGGTGCTGCTGCCGCAGTTCACGGAACTGCTGGCGGATGCGTTCGGGCTCATCGGCCGGATCACGGGGAGCTAGGCGATGGCCGAAAACGACACCTCCCAGGAAAAAAGCGAACAACCGACACCAAAACGGCTTCGGGAGGCGCGGGAGAAGGGCCAGGTTGCGCGTTCGCGGGAACTCAACACCACGCTGGTGCTGCTCGGCGGTGCCGGCGGCCTGCTGCTGATGGGCGGCAGCATCTTCGGGCAGCTGCAGGAAATCCTGCGCCGCAGCTGGACGCTGGAACGGGAGCTGCTGCTCGACACCGGGATGCTGCACACGGTGCTGCTGACGCGGATTACCGAAGGACTGGTGATGCTGCTGCCGCTGTTCCTGATGCTCATTGTCGCTGCCGTGCTCGGGCCGATCTCGATGGGGGGCGGCAATTTCTCCGGCAAGGCGATGGCGCCGAAGCTGAGCAAGCTGAACCCGATCTCGGGCCTGAAGCGGATTTTCTCGTTGCAGGGGCTGATGGAGTTCGGCAAGACCCTGATCAAGTTCGTGCTGATCGCGTCCGTCGCCGGCGTGTTCCTTTGGCAGTTGTCGGGTTCACTGATGGGGCTTGGGCACCAGCCGCTGGAACGCGGGCTGATGCACGCGGGCAACATGGTGGGGTGGACCTTCCTGACCCTGGCCGCCACGCTGATCCTGGTCGCGCTGGTCGACGTGCCGTTCCAGCTCTGGAATCACCAGAAGCAGCTGCGCATGACCAAGCAGCAGGTTAAGGACGAGTTCAAGGAGACCGAGGGCAAGCCCGAGGTGAAGAGCCGTATCCGCCAGACCCAGCACGACATGGCACGGCGGCGGATGATGGCCGAGGTGCCGAAGGCCGACGTGGTGGTCACCAACCCGACGCACTACGCGGTGGCATTGCGCTACGACCAGCAAGGGATGAAGGCCCCGCGGGTGGTGGCCAAGGGCGCCGACCTGGTCGCGGCCGAGATCCGCGAACGGGCCCGCGCCGCCGGTGTGCCGCTGTTCTCGGCGCCGCCGCTGGCCCGCGCCCTGTACTTCACCACGCGGATCGACCAGGAGATTCCCGCCGGACTCTACGTGGCCGTCGCCCACGTGCTCGCCTACGTGTACCAGCTGCGCGCAGCCGCCGGGAGCCCCTCGGCCCGCCGACCCGAACCGCCGACCGACCTGCCCGTGCCCGACGAACTGCTGCGGCGCGCGCCACCCCGCGAGGACTGATCGATGAACGCGTTCACAGACACCCTTCGCAACGTCGGCAAGGCGGGCATGGTCACGCCGCTGCTGCTGATGGCGCTGCTGACGATGCTGGTGATCCCGCTGCCGCCGCTGGCGCTGGACGTGCTGTTCACCTTCAATATCGCGCTGTCCCTGGTCGTGATCCTGGTCGCGGTGTATACCCCGCGGCCGCTGGAGTTCGCGGTATTCCCGACCGTGCTGCTGGTCGCGACGCTGCTGCGGCTCGCGCTGAACGTCGCCTCCACCCGCGTGATCCTGCTCGACGGGCACACCGGGACCGACGCCGCGGGCAACGTGATCCAGGCGTTCGGCGATTTCGTCGTCGGCGGCAACTACGCGGTCGGTCTGGTCGTGTTCCTGATCCTGGTGATCATCAACTTCGTCGTGGTGACCAAGGGTGCGGGGCGGGTCTCCGAGGTCAGCGCCCGGTTCACGCTGGACGCGATGCCCGGCAAGCAGATGGCGATCGACGCAGATCTGAACGCGGGCCTGATCTCCCAGGACGAGGCGCGCCGCCGCCGCGACGAAATCGCGCAGGAAGCGGACTTCTACGGCTCGATGGATGGTGCGAGCAAGTTCGTGCGCGGCG
The DNA here is from genome assembly GCA_003550945.1 of Thioalkalivibrio sp. Taxonomy (GTDB): domain Bacteria; phylum Pseudomonadota; class Gammaproteobacteria; order Ectothiorhodospirales; family Ectothiorhodospiraceae; genus Thioalkalivibrio. The sequence goes on from PULL01000221.1 coordinate 5,699, forward strand.
ACGCGATCGCCGGCATCCTGATCCTCGCGATCAACATCATTGGCGGGCTGGTGATCGGCACGATGCAGCACGCGATGGCGCTCGGGGACGCAGCCACGAACTACGTGCTGCTGACCATCGGCGACGGCCTGGTCGCGCAGATTCCGTCGCTGCTGCTGTCGTCGGCCACGGCGATCATCGTCACCCGCGTGTCCGCCTCGCAGGACATGGGCCGGCAGGTGTTCCAGCAGATGTTCGCGACCCCGAAGGCGATGTACGTCGCATCCGGTGTGGTCGGCTCGCTGGGGCTGGTGCCGGGGATGCCGAACATGGTCTTCCTGTCGCTCGCGGGCCTGATGGCCTCCAGCGCCTACCTGAACGCGCAGCGGCGGGCCGCGGAGGAGGCGGACCTGGAGCCGGTGGTCGCGTCGGGGCCGCCGTCCAGCCCCGAGCTGCGCGAGCTGTCCTGGGATGACGTGCCGCCGGTCGATCTGGTCGGGCTCGAGGTCGGCTACCGCCTGATTCCGCTGGTGGACCGCAGCCAGGGCGGCCAGCTGATGGGCCGGATCAAGGGCGTGCGGCGCAAGCTGTCGCAGGAACTCGGCTTCCTGATCCAGCCGGTGCACATCCGGGACGATCTCGATCTGGGTCCGAACCACTACCGGATCACGCTGATGGGTGTGACCGCGGGCGAGGGCGAGGTCTATCCGGATCAGGAACTGGCGATCAATCCCGGTCGCGTGTTCGGCGAGATCCAGGGCACGCCGACCAAAGATCCGACCTTCGGGCTCGACGCCGTCTGGATCGACCCGGCCCTGCGCGAGCAGGCGCAGGGTCTGGGCTACACGGTCGTGGACGCCGGTACCGTCGTCGCGACGCACCTGTCGCAGACGCTGAAAGAACACGCGCAGAAGCTGCTCGGGCACGAAGAAGTGCAGCACATGCTGGACGCATTGGCGCGGCAGTCGCCGAAACTG